>JAILZC010000055.1 GCA_023512665.1 Candidatus Bipolaricaulota bacterium
CCCCCACTCCCCACAGCCCCAGTCCGAACGCCACCAGCCACACCAGGTACAGGAGTCTCCGCATGCCTCACC
Organism: Candidatus Bipolaricaulota bacterium; assembly: GCA_023512665.1. Taxonomy (GTDB): domain Bacteria; phylum Bipolaricaulota; class Bipolaricaulia; order RBG-16-55-9; family DRXL01; genus JANXCC01. The sequence goes on from JAILZC010000055.1 coordinate 73, forward strand.
TCACAGCAGGTAGTACACGCGGGGCTTGGTTCCGAGCTCCTCTTTCAGCCGGACCGCGTTGGGCCGGTGCATCAGCTCGCTCACCAAGGCCTCGGGGTCCTCGGCGTCGCCGAAGTACGTGGCACGCCCGATGCAGCTCGTCACGCACTCCGGCAACATCCCGGCTTCCAGCCGGTGCAGGCAGAAGTGGCACTTCCGCGCGTTCCCCACGGGGGAGGCGTCCCCCTCCCGCTTCCAGGGCTTCCCGTACTCGAAGTTGGGCACCTCCTCCACGGGGCTGCGTTCCGGCGTGCCGTCCGTGTAGTGCTCCCCCGCGTCGAAGGTGCGCGCGTTGTACGGGCAGGCCACGATGCAGTAGCGGCACCCGATGCACTGGTCGTAGTTGATAGCCACGATCCCGTCGGCGCGTTTGTAGGTGGCGTTCACAGGACAGACGGGGACGCACGGCGGGTTGTCGCACTGCATGCACGGGCGCGGGATGAACCGACGAGTGACGTTGGGGTACTCACCGATCTCTTCTTCTATGACCGGCCGGTAGACGACCCCCGGCGGCAGCTTGTTTTCCGCAATGCAGGCAATGGTGCACGCATGGCAGCCGACGCACTTGCGCAAATCTATGACCATCACCCAGCGCCGCTGGGCTATTGGTTTCTGGAGCGCGCGCTGTAGGTCCTCGTGCATCCGCTGCAAGACGTCTATTTTCTCTAAGGTCACGGTGCTCATAGGCCGTCTCCCTTCGGGACATTTTTAAGTATACCGGCCCAGATCGGCTGTGCCTATGATCGCCGACAGGCACAAATCTGATCTGAATCAGGACGCGCCCCGTCACCGATCCTCTATCCGGCCCAGGTCGTTTTATAAGGGAGCAGCCAACGAGGCTGCACCAAGAAAGAGGTGATTCTCAGATGCGATTTGGCAAAAACGTCTGGACGGTAGTCGGATTGGTCGTGTTAGGTGTAACGGTCTTGGGATTGGCCCGATCACCCCGGTCTGGCGCTCTGACGGCGGCGGGACGACCTACGTCTTCACGGAGTTTCTCAGCGCCTTCGACAAAGCTTTCACCGCCAGCACCGACCCGGCAAAGAACTTTAAGGTCGGCAAGGGAGCCGAAAAATTCGAGTTCGTCGCCGGTACACTAGATGCGATCTCCAAAGCCGCGGCCGGCGTGAAGATCCCCGATGACTTCCGAGTTTCTTTAGTCAACCCGCCCAAGGAAGCCAAGGGCGCGTACCCAATCAGTTTTATGGCCTACACGCTCGTCTGGCAGAAGCTCGACTATCTGGGCTCGGAGGCCAAAGCGAAGGCGCTGGCAGAGTTCCTCTTTGGCTTCCCCTTTTCTTTGCATGTAGCGGTGCAGCGATGATCAGAGTCGTAGCCTCCCCTGTAGCCCGTCATTGCATCTAGCTATTTATAATTCATCATGATGATCAAGATCACGTCAGAAGGTATCGCCGATCATGGCACATCGCAAACCGTTCAGCTAGAGTGGAAATGGAATCGAGGTGATGGCTGATGGGGCTCAAGCAAGAGGCGTTAGAGTATCATAGCAAGTCGCCGCCGGGCAAGTGGGAGATCACGCCCACCAAGCCCTGTCTGACCCAGCGCGATCTCTCGCTCGCCTACACGCCCGGCGTCGCCGAACCCTGCTTGGAGATCCAGAAGAACCCCGAAGATGCGTTCAAGTACACGACCAAAGGCAACTTGGTCGCCGTGGTCACCAATGGCACGGCCGTCTTGGGGTTGGGCAATATTGGCGCTCTGGCGGGCAAGCCCGTCATGGAGGGCAAAGCCCTGCTCTTTAAGCGTTTCGCCGATATTGACTCGATAGATATTGAGGTAAACACGGAAGACCCCGATCTCATTATTCAGACCGTTAAGCTCTTAGAACCCACGTTTGGCGGCGTCAATCTGGAGGATATCAAGGCCCCGGAGTGCTTCTATATCGAAGAGACCCTCAAGAAAGAGATGAACATTCCCGTCTTCCATGACGACCAGCACGGCACCGCTATTATTTCGGGGGCGGCGCTGCTCAACGCGCTGGAGTTGGTGGGCAAGCGCATAGATCAGATTAAAATTGTCTTCAACGGCGCCGGCGCCTCAGCCATTGCTACTGCAAAGTTCTACGTTCTTTTGGGGGCCAAGAGAGAAAATATTATTCTCTGCGACACCAAGGGCGTGATCTACCAAGGGCGCACGGAGGGCATGAACCCGTACAAGCAAGAATTCGCTGCCAAGACGAAGGCTCGCACCTTGGCTGAGGCTTTAGCCGACGCTGACGTCTTCGTCGGGCTGTCGGCGGCGGTAGGCGGCTTGGTGACTCAAGAGATGGTCAAGAGCATGGCCAAGAAGCCCATTATCTTTGCCATGGCCAACCCCATCCCGGAGATCCTGCCCCATGAGGTCAAAGCCGTTCGCCCCGATGCTATCGTCGCTACGGGGCGCTCCGACTTCCCCAACCAAGTCAATAACGTCTTAGGATTTCCGTTCATCTTCCGGGGGGCGCTCGATGTCCACGCCACTCAGATCAACGAAGCGATGAAGGTCGCAGCAGCGAAAGCGCTCGCCGCGCTGGCCAAGGAGGACGTCCCGGACTCCGTCGTCAAGGCGTATGGCTTGGAATCTCTGCACTTTGGGCCGGATTATATCATTCCCAAGCCGTTGGACCCCAGGGTGCTGCTGTGGGAGGCTCCCGCCGTCGCTCAAGCTGCGATGGAGACGGGCGTAGCGCGCATCAAGATTGATCTAGAAAAATACAAAGAGCAGCTCGAAGCGCGATTGGGCAAATCCCGCGAGATGATGCGGATTATCCTCAACAAGGCGCGCGCCAATCCTAAGAGAATCGTCTTGGCCGAGGGCGAGCACGAGAAGATGATCCGCGCGGCGTATCAGTTAACCTTCGAGCGCATCGCGAAGCCCATTCTGCTGGGCGATGCGCCGACGATCCGCGCGCGCGCCCAAGCCCTGGGGATCAATCTCAACGGGATCGAAGTGATAGATCCGCGCACCGACGCGCGCCGCGAACGCTACGCCCAGCGGCTCTATGAGCTGCGCTGCCGCAAGGGCGTGGCGCTCAACGAAGCGTATGAGCTTATCACGCGGCCCAATTACTTTGCTGCCGTCATGGTCGAGCTGGGCGACGCCGACGGCATGATCGCCGGCTTGGGCTTCCACTATCCAGAGGGGCTGCGCCCCATCTTGCAGATCATCAAGACCTGCCCCGACTGCAAGACCATCGCCGGAGCGTATCTGATCACGCTCAAGAATCGAGTCTTGCTCTTTGCCGATGCGACGGTCAACGTCGAGACCGACGCGGAGAAGCTCGCTGAGATCGCGATCTTGACGGCGCGCTTGGCGAGAGACTTTAACATCGAGCCGAGAATCGCAATGCTCTCGTACTCGGACTTTGGCAGCGTGCGCCATGCGCGCACGGAGCGTGTCCGTCGCGCGGTCGAGCTTGTGCGGCAGCGCGATCCCAGCTTAATTATAGACGGCGAGATGCAGGCGGACACCGCGCTCATCCCGGAGATACTCAATGGGGGGTATCCGTTCAATCAGCTCAAGGAGCCTGCGAACGTCTTGATCTTCCCCAATTTGGAGTCGGGCAATATCAGCTACAAGCTCGTGCAATGTCTGGCCAACGCGGAGATCGTAGGGCCGATCTTGATTGGGACAGGCAAGCCCGCTCACGTGTTGCAGCGCTACCACGAAGTGAAAGACATTGTGAATCTTGCGGCGATCGCGGTCGTCCAGGCCCAGCAGTTAGAAGAGTCCCTCAAGGGGTGCTGTCCGGAGTCCAAGTAGTCGCGCACAGAAGACAAGCAACGATCCCACGCCCTGACGCCTCTCCACTTTTGGGATCATCTATTGCCTTCTCCATCATTCTGTGTTAAGCTATTTTTGCCATCTTTGCTCAAGGGCGAACCCTCTGCGAAGGGGGGCAAAGCCACGGGTCTTCTGGAGATGGCCGGGCTACCAAAGATGCGAAAAGTATCGTGCACGGCGTGTGAAGGTTCTGCTTGGGAGGCTCTGTAGAAATCCTTGAGCTAGGAGGAGCCATAGCGTGAAACGGTGATCCCTGCCCACAAGCGCAAGGCGTTAGCATCTGAGCTTCAAAAGATTATGTCCGAAGAGCTGCCGATCATCCCCTTGTGGAGCCGCAAGGCGATCTTGGCTGCTTCAGAAGCTTTGGGCAACATAGAAGCGTTTACGGCCAACGCCTACGGCGTGCAGGAGTTTTTAGCCGTCATCTTCCGAAGGCGCTAGCGCTGCGGTGGATGACGCGGCAGCTCTTGGCCTCTGGCTCCAGAGACAGGACGATCAAGCTGTGGGACATCAGCGATCTGGCGGGGAGGTGGATCGCCAGAGGCCGGGGAGGTAGCTCGCCCCGGCCCCACGTGATATAATAGCTCAGCCTATGGATGAAATCATCTTTCTTGTGGAAGAATCGCCCGAAGGGGGCTATGAGGCTCATGCCCTCGGTGAGGCCATCTTCACCGAGGCCGAAACCCTCCCAGAACTTAAAGAGCGCGTCCGCGATGCTGTCCGCTGCCATTTCGACGAAGCCCGCCGGCCCCGGATCATCCGCCTCCATCTTGTGAAGGACGAACTCATCCCCGTATGAAGCTGCCGCGCGACCTGGGCGGGGAGGAGCTAGCCCGTGTCCTGGCTCAGCTCGGCTACCAGATCACCCGCCAGACCGGAAGCCATCTGCGGCTGACGACCACCACTGGCGGAGAGCACCATGTTACCATTCCCAAGCATAAGCCCTTGAAGGTAGGAACACTTAACCGTGTCCTCAACGAGGTAGCTCAACACCTGGGGATGGATAAGCAAGAACTACTACGAAGATTGTTCCCTGAGAGAGCCAGCCTTCAGCCCTGAGGGGAAGCTCTTGGCCTCCGACTCCGGAGACTACCGCCTACGACGTGCAGGAGTTTCTCGCTGTCATTTTTAGGAGGCGCTAGCGCAAAACACTAGCTCATGCGCGCCTCCGCTTCAGGGCGCTCAGCAGCTTCTCCAGCTCCCCCTCGGCCATGGCGTAAAAATGCTCCGGCTGCGGGAATTTTTCGCTTTTTACTTCCTCACGATACTTGGAGAATGCTTCTAATAAAATGGGGCTCAAGTTTGCGTAGCGCTTGACAAACTTGGGGGTGAAGCGCTCGAACATCCCGATCATATCGTGGACGATCATCAGTTGGCCGTCCACGTCCTTGCCGCTCCCCAGGCCGTAGACGGGGACCTTGACGCGCTCGTGAATGATCTTCGCTACGGGAGCAGGGATGCACTCTAAGAGTATAGCGAACGCTCCGGCCTCTTCGAGGGCCTCAGCGTCGGCGATCAGTCTTTGGGCGGTCTCGGCGTCGCGCCCTTGGGCTTTGTAGCCGCCAAGCTGGGTGTACGATTGCGGAGTGAGCCCAATATGCCCCATCACGGGGATGCCCGCGTCGGTGATCGCCCTCACGACCGGGGCCATGCGCGCCCCGCCTTCGAGCTTGACAGCGTCGGTGCCGCACTCGGCCATGAAGCGCCCGGCATTTCTGATCGCTTCTTCTTTAGAGATCTGATAGCTCATATACGGCATATCCCCGATGACAAACGCGTACTTGACGGCGCGACAGACGGCGGCCGTGAACGTGATCATTATGTCCATCGTGACGGGCAGGGTCGTCTGATAGCCGAGCATGGTCATGCCCAGAGAGTCTCCAATGAGGATCATCTCGACCCCGGCGCGGTCCATTAAGAGCGCGGTGGGGTAGTCATAGCACGTGAGCCAGCTGACGGGCTCTTTGCGAGCCTTCATCTCGTAGAGCTTGGGGATGGTGATCTTCTCGCGTTCGGGTTGTTGGGCTTTGGGTGCCATAGGCGTTCTGCCTCCTTTTTTAGAGAGTTTGGTTTGTAAAGTCGGCGACTTCCTTGCTATTCTTATATAACGTTGCTACCACAGAACTGGCTGGCTCTGTGGGGCATTTGTGCAGCGTTCTCATCTCAACCTCCGGATCGGTTTCTTGACAGCCGAGCAATTATTGTGTAATGTGTAATAGACAAAGGAGGGCTTATGAAGCGGACGAACATCGTGTTGGAGGAAGCACAGCATCAGTACTTGAAGGACCGTGCGGAGCGTGAGGGCAAGAGCATGTCGGCTCTGATACGGGAACTGATTGAAGCCTCGATCTGTGCTTCCAAGGAAGAGATTAAGGACGATCCCATCTTGAAGATCATCGGTATAGGCCAGGGCAGGGGGCACCACGTCGCCCGCCGCCACGACGAGATCCTCTATCGCAAGAGTCGTTAACTCCCCGCTATGGAACGGATCTTTGTCGATACCAGCGGCTGGTATGCTCTGACCGACGCTCGTGACCCTGACCATGAAGCCGCCAGAGCGTGGTTGGAAGGGAACACGCTCCCGC
>JAILZC010000056.1 GCA_023512665.1 Candidatus Bipolaricaulota bacterium
TCCCTTCGCCGTTGATGATGTCATCTATAAAATCCAAGGGTGGCGGCTGCCCATAGTCCAACCCATAGTAGACGATCACGTCGTAGTCTCTGTAGTCGCCCTTGCGGTAGCCCAGATAGAGCCCCTCTTGATAGATCGTCTGGACGCGGGTCTTGAAAGCAGCCTCCAGCCACGCGGAAAGCTTGCTCACGAACGGCTCCGTGAACACGGTGCGCTGCGAGGTGACGAGCAGGGTCTTGGTCGTAGGCCGCTGGCCCCACGGACTTTGGATGACAAATTCTTTGCGGTCCTCGCAATAGATCCGTCCCGATGGGGGATCGAAGAGCGTGCCGATGATCGTGTACGAGCCCGTCAGAGCGAGCAGTCCCTGGCCGGTGCGACTGGGAAGATGTAACAGAAACCCTTCCCATTGGAAGTTCGGCTGGAGGTTGAGTTCCCCGGAGAACCGACCAGTAGTAGAGATCGTAAAGGCGCGATCTCCCGGACTACGGACTTCGATCTGAAACCGCGCCCCAGTGATCACCGCCTCGCCCACCCGCAAGCGCGCGAAGACCGAGACCGTCTGCCCGAGCGAATATACGGGGGAATCCGTCCAGAGCTCCAAGACGCAGAGCGGAACCTGGGCCGTGAGGGGAGAGACCAATCCAGCTAAGAGACCAACGGCGAGAACGACACGAGCCCTCTTGACAAGCCTTCGAGAAGACTCTAGAATCAAGAGGGCGTTTGGGATGAAGCTCCCCTGTGGAGCGGGCATGGCAGTGCCGCGCATCTCAAGCGCCTCCTCGTTATTATGAACCCACCAGAGCTATCTTGTGCACAGGGTTTTTATGCTGTGGTACCTGCCCTCTTCACAAATGCCCTCGTTCTGGGTCTTTATCTTATAAGGGATTCTAGCATACTTGCCCCCCAAAAGTCAAGACCTCTCTATGGAAATCCTCTGGAAATCAGATGGAAATCTCATGGAAATCCAGAAAGGCTCTTCAAGACGGGGCTTTCAGCCCGCTCCCCGTCAGGGGGATGACGAGAGACCTCTCCCCCAGCCCCTCCCCTAAAGGGGGAGGGGAGCCTCCCCTCTCCGCGTCGGGGAGGGGATGGGGGAGGGGTCTCCCCTTTAGGGAAGGGGGTGGGGTTAAGTCCCTCAGCCCCGCGACCGCAACAGCCGCCGTCGGCTCCACGTAGAGCCCCTGACGAGCAAGCTCCCGCCGCGCTGCAATGATCTCGTCGTCGCTCACGGTGATGACGCTGCCGCCCGTCTCACGAATCGCCCTTATAATCGCCCTCCAGCGTGCAGGCCGACGGATGCGAATCCCCTCGGCGATCGTCTCCCCCTGGGAAACGTCGGGCAACTCTGAGAGATTTTCGCGAAAGACTCTAAAGAGCGGGGCGCAGGCTTGGGATTGCACCGCGTAGAGTGCGGGCATTCTTTCGATAAGCCCCGCGTCGAATAGATCGCGAAAGCCATAGTACGCCCCCAACAGCAACGTCCCGTGCCCGGTGGGGAAGAGCATCGCCCCAGGGGCGCGCCCGCCCAGCTGCTCCCACAGCTCATACGCAAGGGTCTTCGTCCCCTCTAAGATGAGCGGGCTGTAGACGTGACTCGCATAGTACGAGCTTTCTGCGGCTTGTTGGGCAGCGCGAGCGGCGTTCTCCCGCGGCCCCTCAATGGGGATGAGTTCTGCCCCATAGGCGCGAATCTGCGCGAGCTTCGCCGGAGAAGCCTGAGCAGGGACAAAGATCTGACAGCGAATCTTCGCGCGCGCGCAGTACGCAGAGAGACTCGCTGCAGCGTTGCCCGAAGAGTCCTCGACGACAGCGTTTACACCGAGCCCCCTCAGAAAGCTTACTAATACCGTCGTCCCGCGATCTTTAAACGACCCTGTCGGCGCGAAGAACTCGAGCTTCGCGAGAAATTCTCTATGATAAGCTTGGGCGGGAACGAGAGGCGTCCAGCCCTCCCCCAGCGAGATGGGCTCTTTCAGCTTGGGCAGCATCGCCCGATAGCGCCACAGTGAAAAGATCTTTGCGCTGATAGCTTCGGGACGGAAGCGCGATCTCTCCGAAAGCTCAAAGACCCCGTCGCACTCACAGCGCCAGCGGCGCGTCGCCAGATCAAACTCTCGGCCGCACTCGGTACAGACAAAGCTCATCAGAAGCGATTTTCGCTGTCCCCCCACAGCGTCTGCAGATACGCGATCTGCCCCCAGTGATAGGCCATATGGGGCATGGGGCTCGTGATTAAGTCTTTGATAGAACGAACTTCTCCCCAGGGCATGGTGCGCTTCTCATTGAACTGTGATGGATCAACCGAACGAATCGTCTCCATGAGCTCAGTTTTAGATTCTTCAAAGCGCTTGAGGGCTTCTTCATACGTTGCGGGCTCGCTCGCCGGCGCGGGCGCTGTCCCCCGCAGTAGCGCCGCGAAGAACGAGTTGGCCATCGCTAGGTGAGCGAGAATCTCTTGGGCGGATTTCCCCGTGGGCAGGGGCTTCCAAGTCTGTTTCTCTTCGGGCACAGCCTGCGCGGCCTTCAGCAACAGCTCCGAGATCTTCTCGATGCGCTTGACCTCTACCTCGCGTAAGTCCATACTCATCAGCTCCTCCAAGAGTGCTCCCTCACTATACGTCATAAGACGTGAACCGTCAATGTGACGTGACCACCTCATTGGATCAGCAGCGAATTGGCACTCCGGCCATAGATGTCCTTGCAAACTTCATGACTCAGGAGTAAACTGAAGTTTGATGTTGACCGAATACATTCGTGCGGCGATGGAGCGTGCTCGCTATAAGATCATAGACGATGATGAGCCCTTCTATGGCGAGATACCCCCATGTCGTGGGGTGTGGGCCACCGGCAAGACCCTGGAAGAGTGCCGCCGCAATCTTGAAGAAGCCCTCGAAGATTGGCTGCTTTTCAGCATCGCTAATGGCTTCCCTGTACCACCCAGAAAAGAGTGGGAAAGTCGCCGCTAGCTTGCGCTCTTCTTCCATTATCCCTATACTAAGGCAATTCTCGTGAGCACTGAAGGAGGCTCCTCCATGCCAACCGCGGGTTACTATCGCTACCCCACGATCTGTGATGATACGGTCATCTTCATCAGCGAGGACGATCTCTGGACAGTCTCTGCCAAGGGCGGCGTCGCCCGGCGGCTGACGTCGGGCTTGGGCATGGCTAGTTTCCCTGCGCTCTCCCCCGACGGGAAATTCATCGCGTTCAGCGGGCGCGACGAGGGCCACACCGAAGTCTATCTCATGCCCGCCGAGGGCGGCCAACCCAAACGCCTCACGTTTCTGGGAAGTAATTCTCTCGTCGTGGGCTGGAGCCCCGACGGCAAGATTCTCTTCGCGAGCAACGCTGCGCAGCCATTCTTAAATATTTATCTGCTCTACGCGCTCTCGCCCCAAGGGGGAACCCCAGAGCTGCTGCCCACCGGCCCGGCTCTGAGCATCTCGTTCGGCCCCAAGGGCGGGCGCGTCATCGGTCGCAATGCGATTGACCCTGCGCGCTGGAAACGCTATCGTGGGGGCACCGCCGGAGACATTTGGATAGACCCCGACGGCTCCGGCAATTGGAAGAGATTGCTACAGCTCCAGGGAAATCTCTCCCGCCCCATGTGGATCGGCGATAGAATCTTCTTCTTGTCAGATCACGAGGGCGTCGGCAATCTCTACTCGTGTACGCCCTCCGGGCAAGAGATCAGACGTCACACCGATCACGAAGACTTTTATGTACGTCACCCCCACACCGACGGCAGACGCATCGTCTATCACGCCGGGGCAGATCTCTACGTCTACGATCCGTCCAAAGACCAACATTGGAAGATCGAGGTCGAGTATCACAGCCCCAGAACCCAACGCTCTCGCAAGTTCGTAGACTCCTCGAAATACTTGGAAGACTACGCGCTCCATCCCCAGGGGCACCTCTTAGCCGTGACGACCCGGGGCAAGGTCTTCACTATGGGCAACTGGGAAGGGCCAACAGTCCAGCACGGCGAGCCCGACGGCGTGCGCCATCGCCTGGCGCGCTGGCTCCACGACGGCAAGAGACTCGTCTCCGTCTGCGACGCCGAGGGCGAAGAATCTCTAGAAATCTTCTGCGCCGACGGGCTCACACCCCCCGAAAAACTGACGGGGATCGAGTTTGGCCGCGCCATCGAACTGAAAGCTTCACCCAAGAGCGACCACGTCGCGCTCACCAACCATCGCAACGAGCTGATTCTCATTGACTTATCGGCGAAGAAAGCTCGCGTACTCGATAAGAGCCCCTATGCGCCCATTGCGGGGTTCGATTGGTCTCCCGACGGACGCTGGATCGCTTATAGCTGCGCGCTCAGCTTGCATACCTCAGCGATCAAAGTGTGCAACATCGAGACGGGCGAGCTCTTCCCCGTCACGCGCCCGGTCTTACAAGACGTCTCCCCGACGTTCGACCCCGACGGGAAGCATCTCTATTTTCTCTCGTATCGCGAGTTCGATCCCGTCTACGATAATCTTCACTTTGATCTGGGGTTCCCGCGCGGGGTGCGACCGTATCTCGTCACGCTGAAGAAAGATCTGCCGAACCCGTTCGTGCCTGTGCCCAAAGCCCCGGAAGAGAAGAATCAAAAGCCAGAAGAGAAAAAAGACGTCGAGAAGACTGAACAACGAATCGAGATTGACTTTGAGGGCATCGAGGATCGAGTGCTGGCCTTCCCCGTCCCCGACGGGCGCTATCAGCAGATCGCCGCGATCAAGGGCAAAGTGCTGTATACGTCGCTGCCCATTGAGGGCAGTCTCTCTATGAACTGGTTCCAACTGACTGAGCCTCCCGCTAAGGCAACGCTCGAAGTCTATGACTTTGAGTCACTCAAAGCCGAGACGCTCCTCAGTGGGATCACGAATTTCAAGCTCTCCGACGACCGAAAGACGTTAGTCTATCGCGCTGGGAACAGACTGCGAGTCCTCAAAGCTGGAGAAAAACCCGACGAAAAATCAGCGGCCGAGCCGCCGGGCAAGAAGAGCGGCTGGATTGATCTCACGAGAGTCCGCGTCTCGGTCGAGCCGCCCGCGGAGTGGCGCCAGATGTTTCGTGAAGCTTGGCGCCTCCAGCGCGATCACTTCTGGACGGAGGACATGGCCGACGTGGACTGGTACGCCGTCTACGAACGCTACTTCCCACTGATAGACCGCATCTCGACGCGGGCAGAGTTCTCAGACTTGATGTGGGAGATGCAGGGCGAGCTGGGGACTTCTCACGCCTACGAATTTGGCGGGGACTATCGCCCTGAGCCGCGCTACGATATGGGCTTTTTGGGCGCTGATCTCGTCTATGACAAGAAGTCTAAGCTCTGGAAGATTGAGCACATCGTGCGGGGCGACCCGTGGGATATGACCAAGACCTCCCCACTGGCCCAGCCTGGGGTCAACATTCGTGAGGGCGACACGATCTTGGCGATCAACGGCCGCCGCGTAGACGAAAAAACTTCGCCCTATGAGCTGCTGGTCAACCAAGCCAATTGTGAAGTCTTGCTCACCGTAGGCGACGTCAAGGGCGAGAACCCCCGCACCGTCTCGGTCAAGACGTTGGCGTCCGAGACCCTGGCGCGCTATCGTGAGTGGGTCGAGAGAAACAGAAAATTCGTCCATGAAAGAACCAACGGTCGCGTGGGGTACGTGCATATCCCCAACATGGGGCCGGTGGGCTATTCTGAGTTCCATCGGTATTTTCTCTCCGAGATAGATCGCGAGGGCTTAATTATAGATGTGCGGTTTAACGGGGGCGGGCATGTCTCAGAGTTAATCTTAGAGAAGCTCGCCCGACGACGCATTGCTTACGTAAAGACACGTTGGTTCGGGGAGCAGCCGTACCCGACGGACTCTGTGGGCGGGCCGATGGTCGCCATCACCAACGAGTATGCCGGCTCCGATGGCGATATCTTCTCACATAACTTCAAGCTCTTGAAGCTCGGCCCGCTCGTGGGCAAGAGGACGTGGGGCGGGGTGATCGGGATTTGGGCCAGACACTCACTCGTAGATGGCGGGATCACCACGCAGCCGGAGTTTTCGTTCTGGTTCAAAGATGTTGGCTGGCAGGTCGAAAACTACGGGACCGAGCCCGACATCGAGGTCGAGTATCGTCCGCAGGATTACGAAACCGAGAGAGACCCCCAGTTGGAGCGAGCCGTGCAAGAGATCACAAAACTTCTAGAGACCAATCCGCCGAGCAAGCCCACGTTCACCGAGCGACCGAGCCGATCGCTCCCGAAGTTGCCAAGACGATAGTGCCGAAGAGCCCAGGGCGGTGACCCGTCATGGCATAGAAGCGTGACATGTCATAGAATTGTGAGCATGGTGATCTACGTATGAAAGCCTTGGAATTCCGAGCGCGCCTCACCCAAGACCGCACCTTAAAGATTCCACCCGGAATTGCAGCTCAGGTGCCGCTCCAGCAATCCGTTCGGGTCATCTTACTTGTCCCGGAGGAGGC
>JAILZC010000057.1 GCA_023512665.1 Candidatus Bipolaricaulota bacterium
CCCTCACCCCTCTTCTCCCCTCTCCCTCGGAGGGGAGAGGGGACGGGGGTGAGGGTGAAAAGTGCCGGACTTCGTCCCGTCCGGGGGCAGGCTCTCTTCAGATTCGGCGCGGCTTCACTTAAGATAAGCGCGCTATGAAGAAGACGAAGCGGGCACAACAGTGGAGCGTCCTGCTGCTCATCATCGGGACGACGGTGCTCATGGGGTGGTCCGTCTCCCGCCCCATGCCCCGCCCTCTCCCTGCCTTGCCGCCAGGGATCGCGCTCGCACAACTCTCTCCGCAGCCCTCCAGCCCTGATGAGCTAAGAGATGGCTCGGACTTCATTGACCCGCTGCGCTTTCCCGCTCGACCCCCGGCCAAAAGAACAGCGCGAAGTTCAGAGCTCACAGTTCAGAGTTTAGAGACCGAAGCTTCAGCACCCCGCCCACGAGTCATCCCCGGACGCGCTATCCGTCTAGAACCGAAGGGCTCGCTCACCGTCTCCCTCTCGGGGCGGATCGAGTTCGTCGCTACCCTTATCAATATCCAGACAGAAAACTGGCGCGTCATCGGCGAGCTCTACGTCACCAAGGGCGATGGGATCACCGAAAAGCTCTTTGGCCCGCGGGCGATCCAGCTGGGGCGCGCTCAGACGCTGCGCCTGCCCGTGGGGTTTACCGCCAAGCGCTTCCCCCCGGGTGCCACGCAATTCATGGCAGTCCTGAAAGACCAAGCCGGGCAGGTCCTCGACCAAGCGATCATTACCTTCGAGCTTGGGCCGTGAGGCTCATCCCAGCTCGGGGTCGGCTTGGGAGACCACTCCCCACGCCGCCGCTTGGCGCGACCACGGCCGGGCGCGCATCCCCTCGGCAGGATTGCACGTCGTGGAAAGCCCACAGAGGGGAGAAACCTCCATCTCGTAGTGGAGCACCCGCTTGAGCGCGCGCTCAAGGTGCCTCTTGAACTCCGGCTCCGTCGGCCCATACTGCCGCTCGATCTCCCCAAGCGCCGCCTCGGTCAAGCGTTGCAAAAAGAGCTCGATCCCGATTCCGTCGCGCAACCGAAAGCCCGCCATCGTCGCCTCCTTTCTCATTTCACTGTAGCTGGGCTCTCTTTCGATAACAATGGCGCTCGTCATGCTCTGATATGCTTTAGATCAAAATCTCCCTCGCAATGTGACGAAGAGCAGTTTTTCGGTTGGCTCAGATCATTGAGTCTTCGGCCCTAACCGCGTTAGGATGGAGCCGACGGGAGTTGATCCCCATGATCGAAGTGCGGTTCCACGGGCGAGGCGGGCAGGGAGCAGTCGTCGCTTCGGAGATCCTAGCGACGGCTCTCTTCAAGGAGGGCAAATTCGTCCAGGCGTTCCCAGCGTTTGGTGTGGAGCGTCGCGGCGCCCCGGTGATGGCTTTCTTGCGATTCGATGGCGCCCCTATCCGCCGACGGTCTCAGATCTACGAACCCGATCACGTCGTCGTCCTCGACCCGACGCTGTTATTAGCTGTCGACGTCACTGCAGGGCTCAAGCCCCACGGAACTATTCTCATCAATAGCGAAGCGCCCCCGGAGAGCTTCTCCGCTCTGAACAGATTTGTTGTAGCGACGGTGCCCGCCGGGGAGATTGCCGTGGCGCATGGCTTGGGCACTCGCACCAATCCCATCGTCAACACGGCGATCTTAGGGGCGTTCGCGCGGCTCACGGGGTTTGTCAGCTTAGAGACGCTCCTAGAAGCGATGGCCGAAAAGCTCCCGGAGCGCCAGCGCGAGCGCAACCAAGCCGCCGCCCGCGCAGCCTACGAAGCCGTCACGATCGCCGCGGCCCTCGAAAGGAGCATAAGATGAGAAAGCCGATCGTCTTCACCAGCGAGCGCGAGATGCCCCCCATGGCCGTCTCGCTCGCCGATATGAGCCACAACCGCACCGGCGGCTGGCGCTATATGCGCCCGATCTATAGCGAAAAGATCGCGCCGTGCAAGAATGCTTGCCCCGTGGGCAACGATATTCCCAGAATTCTCTCTCTAGTCTCTGAAGGGCGCTACGAAGAGGCCTGGCGGCTCTTCCGTCAAACTTCCCCATTGCCCGGCGTCTGCGGGCGAGTCTGCTACCATCCGTGCGAGACCAGATGCAACCGCAAAGATTTCGACGAAGCACTCTCCATAGCTTCTCTTGAACGATTTGTCGCGGATGCGTGCTTCGACCTAGAAGACAAAATCTCAGATCGTCCAAAGCGCTCTGAGAAGATCGCTATTGTCGGCTCTGGCCCGGCGGGGCTGACCTGCGCGTATTTTTTAGCTAAAGACGGCTACGCGGTCACGGTCTTTGAGGCCGCAAGCCAGCCCGGGGGAATGCTCCGCCTGGGGATTCCATCTTATCGGCTCCCGCGTGAAGTCTTAGATCGCGAGATCGAGCTGATCGCCCGCTGGGGCGTGGAATTTCGCACCAATACAAAGATTGGACAAGATATAGATATTGAAAAGCTCTGGGAGCAGTACGACGCGCTCTTCGTTGCTACCGGGGCCCATCACAGCCGGGCACTGAGCATCCCCGGAGAAGAGTTTGCCCTGACGGGATTGGAGTTTCTCAAAGCGGTCAACGCCGGGCAGACTGTCAATATTGGGAAGAGAACTCTCATCATTGGTGGGGGCAACACCGCGATGGACTGCGCCCGCACGGCGCTCAGACTCGGTGCTCAGCCCCTCGTCGTCTATCGGCGCACGCGCGCAGAGATGCCCGCCATCGCTGAAGAGATCGAAGAGGCCGAGCACGAAGGGGTGCAGTTTGAGTTCCTGGCCGCGCCGACGGCGATCTGTCGGCGCGACGGCAAGCTCGAGGTGCACTGTGTTCGGATGCAGCTTGGGGAGCCCGACAGGAGTGGGCGACGTCGCCCCGTTCCCATCCCCGGCTCGGACTTCCGTATCCTCACAGATTCGGTGCTCAAAGCCGTGGGCGAGGAGCCCGATCTTTCGTTTCTGTCTGAGCACCTGGAGACGAGCGAAGGGATCGTGATGGAGCGGGCCCAGGGGCTGTTGGAGCGCGCGGGGATCTTCATCGGTGGCGACGCCCAGACCGGCCCAAGCACCGTCGCTCAGGCGATGCGCTCCGGCAGGGAGACCGCGTATGCTATTATGAGATTCCTGCGCGGCGAGCGCAAGCCCAAAGCCCCTCAGCTCGACGAAGCCCTGCGCGTGAACTTCAGTTACTTTGTTCACAAGCCCAGAGTCCCCACGCCGCAGCTTCCGGTCTCGGAGAGAACCTCGAGCTTTGCCGAGACGAAGCGCGCTCTCTCAGTAGACCAAGCGCGCACCGAAGCGAGCCGCTGCTTCTCATGCGGCGTCTGCAATACCTGCGATAACTGCTGGGTCTTCTGTCCCGATGCCGCGATCGTTCGGACAAACGGCTCTTATAGTGTGAACTATGACTTCTGTAAGGGCTGCGGGGTCTGCGCCGAGGAGTGCCCGCGCAGCGTGATCTCGCTCGTCGAGGAGGAGCTATGACCCCTACACTGACGGGAACGAAGAAAGTCGTCACGGGCAATCACGCCGTCTCCTACGGGGCGATGCTCGCGCGCGTCCAAGTCATCTCAGCGTACCCAATTACGCCCCAGACCCAAGTCGTCGAACTCTTGAGCGAGTTCTGCGCCAACGGGACGCTGCGGGCCAAGTTCATCAAGGTCGAATCGGAGCACTCGGCGATGGCTGCGCTGATTGGGGCCGCGAGCACCGGAGCGCGCACATTCACAGCGACAAGCGCCCACGGCTTAGCCCTCATGCACGAGATGCTCCACTGGGCCGCCGGGGCACGGCTCCCCATCGTTATGGCCGACATCAATCGCGCCATGGGCCCGCCCTGGTCGGTCTGGACCGATCAAAACGACAGCTTATCGCAGCGCGACACCGGCTGGATGCAGGTCTACTGCGAGAGCAACCAAGAAGTCCTCGATACCGTCATCCAAGCGTACAGAGTTGCCGAGAAAGTCTCGATGCCCGCGATGCTCGTGCTGGACGCGTTTGTGCTCTCGCATACGGCCGAGCCCATCGAAATCCCCGATCAGAGCTTAGTAGACGAGTATCTCCCGCCGTATCGGCCCCTCTATAAGCTCGACCCCAACGACCCGCGCTCCTTCGGGGCGCTCGCCCCGCCCGATGTCTACATGGAGCTGCGCTACAAGATGCACCAAGCCATGGAAGATGCTCTAATCGAATGGGCACGGGCCGACGAAGAGTTCTCTGAGCTCTTTGGGCGGCGCTACGGGCTGATCGAGCCCTATCGCGCCGACGACGCCGAGATACTCCTAGTAACGTCGGGGACAGTCACGAGCACCGCGCGCGAAGTCATTGACGAGCTGCGGGCGGAGGGCCGTCGCGTAGGGTTGCTCAAGATTCGAGTCTTTCGACCGTTCCCCGCTCAGCTGGTGCGTGCAGCCCTGCAGGATACTGAAAAAGTCGCAGTCCTAGACAGAAATATCAGTTTTGGGATGGGCGGGATCTTCGCCCAAGAGATCAAGTCCGCTTTGTATAACAGCACAAAGCGTCCGCCGATCTTCGGGTTTGTCGCGGGGCTTGGAGGGCGCGACATCACCCCGAGCGTCATTCGAGAGATCATTGACTACACCGAGAGCCATGACGAACCCGAAGATTTGATCTGGGTGGGGGTGAAGCGATGAGAAATTTTACACTGCCGGCTGAAGAGCTGATGGGATCAGGGCATCTGGGCTGCCAAGGGTGTGGCGGTGCACTCGCCATGCGCTACGTCCTCAAGGCCGCTGGCGATAATACCATAGTAGTCCTTCCCGCGTGCTGCTGGACGATCATCGCTGGGCCGTTTCCGTACAGCTCTTTGAAGGTCCCGTTGTTGCATACGGCGTTCGAGACAGCAGCCGTAGCTGCTTCGGGGGTGCGCGCGGCCTTAGATATTCAAGGCGACACCGAGACGACCGTCCTAGCCTGGGCCGGCGACGGCGGGACGTTCGATATCGGGCTGCAATCGCTCTCCGGGGCTGCCGAGCGCAACGAGAATATTATCTATATCTGTTACGACAACGAAGCGTACATGAACACGGGGATCCAGCGCAGCGGCGCCACGCCCTTCTTAGCGTGGACGACGACGACCCCCGAAAAGACCCCCAAGTCCGAACCCAAGAAAGATATTATGGCGATCATGGTCGCCCATCGTATTCCGTATGCCGCGACAGCGACCATCTCCTATCCCGATGACCTCATTCGCAAGGTGCAGAGAGCAAAGAGCATCTACGGCACGAAGTTCTTGCACGTGCTGGCGCCGTGCCCGCCGGGCTGGAGGGCCCCGTCGGAGTTAGCGATCAAGCTCTCGCGGCTGGCCGTGCACACGAGGGTCTTCCCGCTCTACGAAGTCGAGAACGGCGAACGATACACTCTCAACGAGCCGAAAGAAGAACCAGCCCTCCCCGTGAGCGAGTATCTCAAGCTTCAGGGGCGGTTCAGCCATCTCACAGAGAACGATGTCGAGGCAATTCAAGAGATCATAGAGAAGCGGTGGCAACGGCTGCTGCGTATGGTGCGAGAGTCGTCATGACTGAAGAAGCGTCGCTCACTGAGACGAAAGAGCAGCATCGTGCGATGTTGATGTCGGGCAACGAGGCGATCGCCCGTGGGGCCTGGGAGGCGGGGGTGCGCGTCGGCTGTGGGTACCCCGGCACTCCCAGCACCGAAATTTTAGAAGCCCTCGCTCAGCACCCCGAAGTCGATTGCGAATGGTCTACCAACGAGAAAGTCGCGCTCGAAGTCGCGGTCGGCGCGGCGCTCGCCGGCGGGCGCGCCATCGCCACGATGAAGCACGTGGGGCTCAACGTCGCTGCTGATCCGCTCTTTTCGGTCGCGTATATGGGCGTCAACGCTGGGCTGGTCGTCGTCTCCGCGGACGATCCGGGGATGCATTCTTCTCAGAATGAGCAAGACAATAGACTCTTAGCTCGAGCGGCCCGCGTGGCTCTACTCGAACCCTCGACCCCGCAAGAGTGCAAAGATTTCACGATTGCTGCATTCGAGATCTCCGAACGCTACGATACCCCCGTCATACTTCGAACGACGACGCGCATCTCCCACGGCAAGGGCTTGGTCACGCTCGGAGAGCGCCGCGAAGTCCCGCGCAAGCCCTACCGCAAAGATGTTCTGAAGAACGTCGTGCTTCCGGCCCACGGGCGCGTGCGCCATCAGATTATAGAGACCCAACGCATCCCCGCGCTCGAGAGAGAAGCCGAGCGCTGGGCTCAACTCTTTGAGGGCTCAGACGATTTAGCTATTATCACGTCCGGGGCAGCATTTCTCTACGCCCGCGAAGCTTTTCCAAACGCAACTATTTTGAAGCTGGGCATGACCCACCCGCTGCCCAGAGCACTCATTAAAAACTTCTGTCAGGGCAAGAAGCGCATCATCGTCGTCGAGGAGCTGGAGCCGTACTTGACTGAGCAAG
>JAILZC010000058.1 GCA_023512665.1 Candidatus Bipolaricaulota bacterium
GGCCAGCTCCCCTCGTAGCTTACGCTTATTATGGCCCCTTTGTTCTTAATCCTAAAGCCTTGGGGTGCACAAACCAGCCAGCCTTGCTGCTGAAAATGCCGGAGAGCCTTCCACACCATAGGGCGCGTCGCCCCTATCAGCTGGGCCTGCTGCTCGTGCGTCAGATGCACCGGCACGAAGATCTCTCCATTCTGCCTAGCCTGCCCAAACCGCTTTGCCAAATGGAGCAGTTGCCAGGCCACCTGCGCCCGCACGCTCCCCCGTGCCAGAAGCACCTGCCAGTGATGGAGATCCCGCAGGCGCTGATTCTGCCGTTGCCAGAAGCGCTCTAAAACCCCAGGGTGGCGTAACAGGGCCAGCCACTGCGCTTCGCTGACCCACCAGCCCGACGTATCGGCTAGAGAGCAGGCCCTGCAAATCCAAGTGTCGTCTTGCCAACACTCCGCCCCCAGCCAATCGCCCGGACCGAGGATCTCCAGACAGTGCTTCTCTAATTCTCCCTGCCCCCACCAACGGCCGATCAGCCCTGTGCAGAGCAGAAAGATCCGCCTGTGACAGATATCATTTTGTTCAAAGAGCACACGATGAGCAGGGTAACAAGCGCGGCGGAAGCCTTGAGCTTGCACTTCATCTCCTAATCCGTCCAAATCGTGGAGCAAGCACTCTGGGGGACACGACGGCCGGCAATCGCGAAGAAGCATATATCTTCCCCTCCCTTCCGGGCTAATATGCTATATTATAGCACCGATTCTCGGCAGACTGACAGGAGCGCCAGATGCCAACCCGTAACAGGGAGCGTTTGCCTTTCTCGTCCCAGCCCCGTATAATCCAGACAAGCCCAATTCAAGAGCCGTTCGCTAAACCTATGGCCAAGAAGGACCCAAACCAAATGAGCTTGACCGAACACTTAGACGAGCTGCGGGTGCGCGTGATCTACTCGCTGCTCGTCATCGTATCTATCGCGATCATCGCGTATATCTTCCGCGAGCAGATCATGGCGTTTCTCACGGCGCCGCTGCGGGCACTGACCGGCTCGCGCTCAGAGCTCATAAGATTACTAGAGTCGTGTCGAGCACTGCTTGCTGATCCAAACGCCCTGCAGATGCCTGAAGATCAATGGTCCAAGCTCGCCTTCGACTGCCGCCGCTTTCTCTTTCAAGGGGGAAGCCTGATCTTCATCCGCCCAACGGAAGTCTTCTTCGGGTATATTAAATTGGCGTTCTTTGTGGGGCTCTTAATCGGCGCACCCTTCGTGCTCTATCAGGCCTGGCAGTTCATCGTGCCCGCGCTCTTCCCCCACGAGCGCAAATACGCGCGCTACGGGTTTCTCACAGGGGCCGGGCTCTTCTATTTGGGCGCGTTTGGATGTCTCTTCTTCGTCGTGCCCATTGCTCTCAGATTTTTGATCGAGCTTGGGGGAAACTATCTCCAAGCAGCATTCACGTTCGATAACTATATCTCGTTCATTCTGTGGCTGATGCTGGGGTTTGGGGTCTCGTTTGAGCTACCAGTCGTGCTCTTTCTCTTGGCGAAGATCGGGCTGGTCTCGCACCGATTCTTGCGGGAGAAGCGCAAATACGCTATAGTAGTAGCGCTCGTCTTGGGAGCCGTCCTCACACCGACCCAAGACCCATTTACGATGATGACTATGGCGATCCCGCTCATCATCTTGTATGAAGTGACGCTGTGGATCATTCGATTTACGGAGAAGAAGGTCGAAGCCGAAATTGCCGCCGAAAAGGGAGGTTGAGCTATGGGTGTCAGTGATCTGGGCAAGGGCAAAGTGATCGAGTACGAAGGGGAGCTGTGGATTATCGAAGACTACGCACACGTCAAGAAGGCCCAGGGGCGTCCCGTGGCCCAGTGCCGTCTGAGACACATCAAGACCGGAAAAGTGATCCCACAGAACTTCTTCGACTCCGCACCGGTCAAGATCGTCCGGCTCGATGAGCGCCCTATGCAGTATCTCTACAGCAGCAATAATCTCTATACGTTCATGGACATGGAGACGTTCGATCAGTACACGCTGACCGAAGAGCAAGTCGCGGATATCAAGCCCTATCTGAAAGAGAACATGGAGGTCTCTGGGCTCTTTTACGAGGGCGCGTTTGTCAAAGTGGATGTGCCGCTCACCGTCGAGCTACAAGTCAAGCACACCGACCCCGGTGTGCGAGGCGACACCGTGAGCAATGTGATGAAGCCTGCGGTGCTCGAGACCGGATTGGAATTGAAAGTCCCGCTTTTTATCAATGTGGGAGACTGGGTGAAGGTGGACACGCGCACGGGACAATATGTAGAGCGTGTCAACCGCTAAGTATGCCCACCGAACGCAAGGCAGGGAAGCGTGCGCCGTGGCGCGGGCACGTCTCGATCGCCGAGGAGGTCGTCAGCTCTATCGCGAGTATCGCCGCTCAGGAGGTCGAAGGGCTGAGCGGGCTGAAGGGCACGGTCGCCGACGGCTTCGCGGCGCTGCTCTCCGGTGAGAAGCGCCGAGGGGTAGCCGCGCAGCTCTCCGAAAACCAGTCCATCCGCATTCGGCTCAAAGCTGTCATTGAGTATGGCTATCCCATCCACGAGGTCGCGCAGAAAGTGCAAGCGAAGGTGAAGCAAGAGATCGAAGGGATGACGGGGCTGCGCGTGAGCGCCGTGGATGTCTATGTGCAAGAGCTGGACATTGGAGACAAGCAGGCGGAACGGATCAAGGAGCCGCGCGTGAAGGGGGAGTCGTGAAGCAGACCATAGATTATATTGCCGAGATTTTGTACGCTGGGGCGTTTCTGGTGTGTTGGGCTGGCACAGCGGGACTTCTGTGGGTGGCGTTTGGGGTGGCGACCGCGCCCCCGGAAAGGGTGTGGGAATATTTTGTCGCCTTCATAAAAAACTCTTGGGGAATTGTGCTTCTCGATGTCGTGGCCCTGTTGCTCTTTCTGATCGGTATCTATTTCTTAGCGCAGTTGTTGCAGGCGCGGCGGCGCTGGAAGCGCATCCAACACGAGAGCCCGCGCGGACCTGTAGAAATCTCGCTCTTCGCCATTCGCTCCTATATCGAGCGCATCTTGGCCTACGAATTTGGATTGCGGCGCTATCGGGTGGCGCTGGAGAACACCAGCAATGGGTTATATGTCTTCATTCGCGCGGAGCTGCCCGTGGGACGCAATGTGCTCAACACCGCCGAAAGGATCCAGCAGACTATAGAAGAGAACGTCGAAGACCGCGTGGGGGTTAAAGTCCATCGCGTGCAAGTGATCGCGGCGGGGATCACGAGCGAGAGCAGTGAAGAGCGTCCGCTCAGCGAAGGAGAGATTGACTGATGGCACGCTTGTCCCCAAGTGCTCTCGGCGCGATCTTGGGCGTAGTCGTGGGGCTGGTGTGGATTTGGCTGGGCGTGAAATTATTTCTGTTACTCTTCTTGGCTGGCTTGGGATTTGCGATGGGCAAGCTCTTTGAATCCGAGGAGCTGCGCGAGCGCGTGCGCGAGCTCTTCTCGTTCTTCTACCGATGAAGACCCTATCGCGTCGAGCCGCCCGCGAGCGCATCGTAAAGCTGCTCTTTCAGAGGGACTTTCGCCCCATCAGCTGGGAAGAACTCTTGGCTGAGCACCCCACCGATGACCCCTATGTGCGGGAGGTTCTCCAGGGCTTGGAGAGCAAACGCTCAGAGATTGACAGGCTCATCGCGGAGAAGGCCGCGGGCTGGCGGCTCGAACGGCTTCACTCTGTGGACAGAAATATCTTGCGGCTGGCGGTCTACGAGCTGTGCTACCGCGAAGATGTTCCGCCGGAAGTGGTCATTAATGAAGCTGTCGAGCTTGCGAAAAAATACAGCGGCGAGCATTCGCCGGTCTTCATCAACGGGATTTTAGATCGCATCTGGAAGGAGCGTGCTCAACGCTCATGAAGATCTTAGTGACAGGGGGCGCGGGGTTTATCGGCTCCCACGTCGTAGATGCGTATATCGCTCACAATCATGATGTCGTCGTCATAGACAATCTTGCCACGGGGCATCGCGAGTTTGTCAATCCCAGGGCGCGCTTCTATCATAGTGACATAGCCGACCGCGCCGCCGTGCGCGAGGTCTTCGCGCGTGAAAGATTTGATCTGGTCAACCATCACGCGGCGCAAGTGGACGTGCGCGTCTCCGTGCGCGACCCACTGGCAGACGCGCGCACGAACATCACGGGATTGCTCACTTTGTTAGAAGCCTGCCGAGAATTTTCAGTAAAAAGATTTATCTTTGTCTCGTCGGGTGGGGTCATCTACGGGGAACCAGAGGAGCTGCCCGTCCCAGAAGACGCCCCCAAAAAGCCGATCAGCCCCTACGGGGTGGCCAAGCTCGCCAGCGAGTTCTATCTCTTCAGCGCCAAGCAGACGTGGGGCTTGGACTATATAGCCCTGCGCTACGCCAACGTCTACGGGCCGCGCCAGACCCCCAAGAGCGAGGCCAACGTCATCAGCACCTTTGCGCGCCAGCTGCTTCGAGGGGAGCCCGTCACGATCTTTGGGGACGGGCACCAGACGCGGGATTTTGTCTTCGTGAGCGACGTTGTCGCGGCCAATCTCTCAGCAACCGAGCGCCTGGAGGAGATCAACCGCGCCCCGGCACGCTCCATAGACGATCTGGCGTTCAATATCGGGACGGGCCAAGAGACGAGCGTGAACGAGCTTTTCGAAAGATTTGAGCGCGCCCTGCACAAAAAATGTGATGCGCGCTACGCTCCGGCGCGCCCCGGGGAACTCCAGCGCAATGCGCTCGATATTTCCAGAGCCAAGCGTATCTTGAAATTTGCGCCCAAGATACCTCTAGACGAGGGCTTGCCAGAGACTTTGAGCTGGGTGCGCTCAGTCGAGTGAAGTGTAAGGTCGGTTACTGACAGGGCGGGAAGAATCTTTTATACTTGGGGCGAATCACCTCCTTGGGCTTGGCTCACCCTCAGCCAAGCAAGTCACAAACCCTCTCACCTCCTAGGGGCGGCCCCCAAGGCCGCCTTCTTTTTTCTATTTTTTTTCTTTAAGGCCACAGGTGCTTTCCATCGCGACAGATGATCCCCAGGGCCTCGAGATAGGACAGACAACGTTCTCTGCGTCGCAGCCACCGCAGGTGCCCCTCTTGGGCGTCGAGCTCATCTTTGTACGTCTCCAGCTCAACGTCACCATAGCCGGCGCCGCGCTGCAGCACATAGCAATACGATTTATAGTCCGATGGGCTGCCCAGAGTGCGCACTTCGATCTCCTTGCCGTCGCGCTCGTCAATCTTGCTGCGCAGGAGCAATTGGGGTGTCTGTTGAGAGGCTAACTCGTGTCTTGAAGGGTGGAACATAGTCAACTACTCTCCTTGACGCTACAAGTTTAGCTCAAGACAAAGAAAAGTGCAAGATGGCGCAGCTCACACGAAGCTGTGCAGGCTCGCCACAAAGTAATTGATCCCGATCCACGCGTAGAGCACTGCAAAATATCCCAAGACCGACAGCCATGCCACCAAGCCGCCGCGCCAGCCCGCATCGCGCGCCCCCCACGTCAGCCGCGCGTGTAAATAGATCGCATAGACAAGCGCTGCGACAAGCATCGCCGTCTCTTTGGGGTCCCAGCCCCAGTACCGACTCCACGCTTGCTCCGCCCAAATCCCCCCGAAGACAAATCCCCCTATCGCATAGAACGGAAACCCCAAAGCGTTACAGCGATAGACCATCTCTTCGATATTCTCTAAAAATTCCCACGCGACAGGGCGCTGCTCCCTGTGCACGAAGAGCAACAGCCCGCCAAAGCCCGCGCAGAGCAGCCCAAAGAGCGCCACTGCCGCGAGCATCTTCTCGGGGTGCAATGTAGCAAAGAGCGGGATCACGAAGAAGATAGTCGCCGCGATGACAGCGAGAAGCGCCCCAAAGAGCAGAAAGAGCTTCTTCTCGTAGCGACGCCATAGATAGACGAGCGTTGCCCCAAACCCGCTGGTGAAGAACGCGATCCCTAGCACCATAAAGAGCACGTGCACCGTCAGCCAATAGCTCTGCAAGCTCGCTGGAACTCCCGTCGGGGCGCTGGGCGCAAAGCTCGGCGAAGCAGCCACAGAGAGCATCACGAACGCCGCCCCGGTGACGAAGACCCCCACCTGCTTGATCTGGAACTTGCGCTCCATCACGAAATAGATCAGCGGGATGAGCCAGGCGAAGAACGTCAAGGTCTCATAGGTTGTGGAGAGGGGCAGCAGCAAGACCTTGACCCACTGAGAGGCGTTGCCCAGCTCAATCACCCGCGCGATGACCCCAGCACCGGAAATGATCAAGCTGACTATAAGGGCGCGGGTTGCCCAGACCCCCCACGCCGAGAGCCCCCACGAGACGCTGGGCGCGATAATGCCTAGGGGTGCCCCCTCACCCCTATCTCCCCTCTCCCTCGGAGGGGAGAGGGGACGGGGGTGAGGGTGAAG
>JAILZC010000059.1 GCA_023512665.1 Candidatus Bipolaricaulota bacterium
CATTAGACCTAACCCCAACCCCTTCCCTAAAGGGAAGGGGCCGGGGGAGAGGTCAAGGAGGTAGCATCATGGGTGCGCGCGAAGAATTAGAAGCCCAACTCAAGAGCATCTTCGGCAAAGCCAAGTACCCCGTCAAGAGCGTCTTCGATCTGCTCCCCGTCCTGCCCCAAGGGCCGATGACGAAGTTCACGGCGGGGAACAAATCCTGGACGGCGATGGAGCTGTCGCAGAAGTTCGGCGGACAAGCGAAGTTCCCCTATCAAGACGTGGACTCGCTCGTCAAGGACTTGCTGGACGGCCTGGCCGCCAAGGGCGAACTCTAGCGTTTCTCTATGACAGGTGGAGCCGGGCGCGAGCCGGTCATCGTGGAGGCCGTGCGCACGCCTATCGGGAAGCGCGACGGCCTCTTCAAAGAGACCCGCGCCGACGAGATCGGCGTTATAGCCCTCAAAGCGTTGCTCGAACGCACGCGCATCAGCCCATCTGAAATTGAAGATGTGGTCTTGGGGTGCGTCACCGCGCGCGGTGAGCAGGGCTTTAACATTGCTCGCATTATCGCGCTCGAAGCGGGCTTGCCCATCGAATCTGCCGGGGTCACCGTCAATCGTCTCTGCGGCTCCTCCCAACAAGCTATACACTTTGCCGCGCAAGAGATTCTCGCCGGCGTCTGCGATTGCGCTATCGCCGGTGGGGTCGAGAGCATGACCCGCGAGCCGATGGGCTCGGATTTAGACAAGCCGCTCAACCCTAAATTATTAGCGCAATACGAGATCGTCCCTCAAGGGGAGTCGGCTGAGCGCATCGCCGAGCAATGGGAGATCTCGCGCGAGGAGCTCGACGAGTTCGCTCTCCAGAGCCATCTCAAGGCCGCGCACGCCCAGGACGCAGGCTATTTTGAGAGTCAGATCGCTCCGGTCACGATCAATCATATAACGATAACGCGCGACGAAGGCGTCCGACGATATACTTCTCCCGAAGAAGGCCGGGCGAAGCTCGCCAAGCTCGCGCCGGCCTTCCGCCCCAACGGCAAGATCACGGCGGGAAATTCTTCGCAGATCAGCGACGGGGCCGCAGCACTCTTAGTGATGACCCGCGACAAGGCCAAAGCGTTGGGCTACAAGCCCAGGGCGCGCTTCCGGTCGTGGGCTGTCGCCGGGGTTGACCCGACGATTATGCTCACCGGCCCGATCCCGGCTACGAGAAAAGCCCTGCAGAAGGCAGGGCTCTCGCTCTCGGATATAGATTTATTTGAGTGCAATGAAGCGTTCGCCTCGGTGCCCATCGCCTGGGGGAGAGAGCTGGACGTCCCCTGGGAGAGGGTCAACGTCAACGGCGGGGCGATCGCCCTCGGGCATCCCCTGGGGGCAACGGGCGCCATTCTCTTCACAAAGATTCTCTACGAGCTTGAGCGCCGCAACGCCCAGTTCGGCTTGGTGACGATGTGCATCGGCTTTGGCCAGGGCATCGCCACGGTGATCGAGCGCGTTTAGGCTTTCACCGTCGGCTTGATCTCGTACTTGACGGTGCCCTTGACAGCGCGCGAGATAATACATCGTTGCTCGGCCAATCGCACCGCGCGCGCGATGGCCATATCGTGGGCCTTGGGGTCACCCTCCAGCTCAAAATGGGGCTTTAAGATAACTTCTGTGAAATGGAACCCGCCCTCTTCGTGGGAGGAGACGCGCCCCTCGGCCTCGCACTCCAGCGTCTTGACGGGCAGGCGCATCTTCTCCGCGACGTAGGCGAGTGTGATCAGATAGCACGAGCACGCGGCAGAAAGAAAGAGCTCTTCTGGGTTTGTCGGCCCGCCGGTCCCCCCGAATTCCTCAGCGATCCCAAAGGGCGTCCGGACCGTCTGCTCCTCGTTGACGATCTCGCCTTGGCCGTCTATCCCGCCGTGCCACCGCCCGTAAACGCGAAAAATATATTTGGTGTGCATGGGCACCAACCCCTTCGTGGTAGAGTAATGTTTTACGATACCAAAAAATCAGCGGCTTGCCAAATTCGCGAGTTACCCCAGCCCTAGAGCAAAGCGTATCGCTTGATTGAGCTGACGCAGTTTGGCCGGACTCAACGTCGTGATTTTGCTCCGCAACCGCGCCTTGGGGATTGTCGCGCTTGAGAGATTGCCAGAGCTTCGTCTCGCTCTTTCTTTGTTTCTGGGCGCTTCTTGTACCCAGCCACGTACCGCTTGACAAGCTCTTCTTCTTGCTGCTCGTTAAGCCATAGCGTGATCGCTTCTGTAATCAAAGCACTTCTGGTTTTCCTCAGCTTTTTACGTATCTTTTCCACAGCACTGAATTTCTCCTTAGGCAGACTCACTCCAATCTTCACGGTTTCGGAAGACATAATCTCACCTTGAGCGTGAACGAACTCCCTCTATTATAGAGAGGCGCCTTGAGATGTCAACAGGGTTGGGCTTTTGTACCGAGCAGGGTAGTATAATAATAATATGACCAGCGCCGGGTTCTTGCAGAAGCTCAAGGAGCATCTCGCGGAGTTTGAGCTGCGTCCCTCTCAACAAGAGATGCTCGCCGCGTGCGAGCGGGTCGTCACCTCTGGGGGCACTCTGCTCGTCGAAGCCCCGACGGGCGTGGGCAAGACCTTCGCCTACGCCATCCCCGCGATTCTCTCTGGGAAGAGAACGATCATCTCGACCAATAAAAAAAATCTGCAAGACCAGTTGATCCAGAAAGACTTGCCCCTGCTGGCGCGCGTGAAGGATTTTAGATTCTCTGTAGCCAAGGGATTTTCGAACTATCTCTGTCTGTTGTCGCTGCACGGGGTTCAGCCGAAGACTCCGACAGAAGCCCAGGAGCGCGCGCGGCTGCTGCGGTGGGCCGAGACGACCGAGGACGGCGAACAAGATTCTCTCGTGCCTCCAAGCCCCCTCTGGGACGAAGTACGCGCCGATTCTGCCGGATGCCTGCGACAAGATTGCCCCTACTACGATCAGTGCTTGTACTTTCGTGCGCGCGAACGCTGGTTCGGCGCAGACCTCTTGGTGGTCAATCACGCGTTGCTTGCTGCTGATGCCGCGTTGGCTCTGGAGGCAGGCCGTGGGCTCTTGCCCGACGCCGAGATTTTAATTATTGATGAAGCGCACGCTCTAGAAGATGCGTTTTCGAGCGCATTCACTCGATGGGTCAGCCGCCACACCCTCGAGAATCTCATCCGAGAAGTAACAGCACTCGACCGGCGCTTAGCCGCGAGAGCGCACAGTGTGCTCTCGCGGCTGCAGACGCTCGCCCCGACGTTCTTTGAGCAGCTGCGCACGCGCTATCCGGCGGAGCGCCGCCGCGTCGCCCCAGAAGAGTTCGCCCTGCGCACCGAAGCTGAGCTTCTTCTCCAAACGCTGGTGCAGCTCCAGGCGATAATAGAAGATTTCTTAGCGAAAGAATCGCCGACGCTCTTTGCCCAGAGTGATGCTCGCGCGCACTTAGTGAAGCTTCGCAAGTGCGCTGCCTGGGTCGCCCAGGTCGGCGCCACGCTGCTCAATTTTCTTGAGCCGATCCAGACCGGCTCGCCCTTGGTACGCTGGACGGAGTCCTCGGAGCAGCGCGCGACGCTCTCCGTCGCCCCGCTCTCTCCAAAGACGGAGCTGCACGATGGGCTGCTCTCGCGCTTTGGGTCTATTATCTTGACGTCGGCGACGCTCTCCGTCGGCGAGGACTTCAGTTATATTCGGAAGCAGCTGGGCATTGAGGGCGAGACTCTAGCATTAGCATCGTCGTTCGACTACGCGCGACAGGTTCGGCTCTGTCTTCACAGGTTGCAGCCGCCGGAGCGAGGCAATCCCTCAGAAAAATATTGGGACGAGCTGGCGCGTCGGATAGCCCGTATCGTCGAGAGCACCGGCGGCGGCGCGTTGGTGCTCTTCACCAACGCGCGGGTGTTGGACGAGACCGCCCGTCGGCTGCGCGAGTCTCTCCATCCCAGCGCACTCGTGCTCTGCCAGGGGGAAGAGTCGCGTTCGCAGTTATTGTCCAAATTCAGGGCCGACGGCAACGCCGTCTTGTTGGGGTTAGATTCGTTCTGGGAGGGGATAGATGTGCCCGGGCCGGCACTGCGCACCGTGATCATCACGAAGATTCCGTTTGAAGTTCCCGACGACCCCGTGCACGAGGCGCGCGTGGAGCGGCTGCGCGAAGAGGGCCGCGACCCGTTCAACGAGTATATTCTGCCCAGGGCAGCGTTAAAGCTCAAGCAGGGCTTTGGTCGGCTCATCCGCACCGCGACCGACACCGGCGAAGTCCATATCTTAGACGGGCGGGTGCTCACGCGCTCCTATGGGAGGAAGCTGCTCCAAGCCCTGCCCCAAGGGATTGGGATTGAAGTTATAGACTGAGCAAGAGTTGAGAGAGCTCAGACTTGGCGTGCTCAGTCAGCGGGGCTGCTGAGAGCGCCGAGCCGTCGGCGGCGCATCCGGGGCCACAGACCCTTTGGCGGTGGCGCGTCAAGCGCGAGACTATTGACACTATAGTTGGGTAGAGCCAGAACGCTAGACGTGCTCCGGGCAATCGCAAATTCTGTATGATGCGCTGCGCGGCCTCGCGCCCCCAACTGATAGAGTCTTCTTCAAAGAGAAACATCGCAAACCCAAAGTCTTGGCCAAACTGGGCGCGGAGCAATCGCTGAGCGGGCTCGCTCTCGAAGGGGAGCAGCGCGAATTTTTTAGAGAAGTCTAGAGCGCGCGCCAGGCGCGCGAAGCCCCGACAGTACGCGCACTGGCCGTCGTAGATCAAAAGCCTCTTCTTTGTCATCGCTACGTGTGCGCGCTCTTGCGCCGGATGAGATAGATACAAGCGCCATCGCCCTTGATAATGTGCTTCTGTCTGGTAACAGCGGCATCGTTCAAGACGCGCCGAAAAAGCTCGAGCTCATGGGCGCACGCGGCAGGCCAGCGTCGGGCGACTTGGCAGATCGCACAGTTGTGCTCTTTGAGCAAGAACGTGTCCTCATCGAGCTCTTCCCAGTCGGCCATATAGCCCTCTTCGGTGCGAATCTTCGCAAGTTCGGCCACGCGCTCTCGGAGAGTTTTGCCGGCCAGGCGCGCACGATATTGGGCGGCGAGGAGTCCCGTCCGCTTGTCAAAAATCTTGGTGACGCCGGCTTCGCCATCAACAGCCCGGATCGTCTCTAACAAGCTGTCCGCGAGCTGCGCGTAGGTGCGCGGAAAGAGTTCGTCGCCGTGCTCGGTGAGCGAGTAGAGATAGCTGGGGCGCCCCATCTTGCGCTGCACGGTTTTGGCGTGAATCAGTCCGTCGCGCTCCAGCGCCATCAGATGGCGCCGCACGCCCATTGCCGTAATGTGCAATGCTGCGCTCAACTCGTGAGCGGTCATGGCGCCATGGCGCTTGAGCAGCTCCAAAATTTTTCGGCGTGTCTCCGGCGTCTGCCGCTCGATCAGTGCTTCCATAACTTTCACCATTGGCTCTGTAGCCGGATGCTGAAGCATCCGGCTCACCAGATGGAAGCCCGCTGAAGCGGGTGCGGGAGCGTGCTTTAGCACGCTTGCACCTGCTGAGCCGGCGGATTCATCCGCCGGCACACAGGGGATTTCTACAAAGCCTCACCATTATAACCTAAGCACTCCTGTTTGGCAAACTTTATAAACTTAATACTTGACAAAGTATCATTTGAGGGCTATAATATCCCCGCTGGAGGTGAATCTCTATGCGTCCATGTCTGCTCTACGTCGGCACCGGAGATGGGATGTTCGTCTTTCGTGTGAGCGGGGAAAAGCTTGAGCTTATCGGGCGGGGCATAGAAGGGAACGCCGTGCGCGGGATCGCCGTCCATCCCCAAGATTCAAAGATCGCCTATATCGCTTGCGGTTTGCGCGGTTGGGGCCTCTATCGCACCCAAGACGCCGGACGAAGCTGGGAACTGTTGGGATTCAAAGACCGTTGGGTCTGGGACGTCGTACTCCATCCCACCGACCCCAAGACGCTCTACGTGGGCACCGAGCCCCCGATGCTCTATCTCTCTCGCGATAGCGGGAAGACTTTTAAGGCGTTTGAAGGGATCGAGAGACTTCCCAGCCGCCCAAGCTGGAAGTTCTTCTACGCGCCCTTCTATGGTGGGCATATTCACGGGATCGCGCTGCACCCCAAGCGCCCAGAGCGCATCTTCGCCGGGGTCGAGCATGGCGCGCTCGTCTACTCCCACGATAATGGGAAGACATGGCATGAGGCGCTCGTGGGGCACGATCTTCACCGGATCGCTCTAGACCCTACAAACCCGGATCGCGTCTTCGCCGGCACGGGCGAAGGGCTTTTCACCAGCGATGATGCCGGCCAAACGTGGAGAGCCATTCCCAAGCTCAAGGACAAATACGTGCATGGGATCTCCTTCGACTCACACGCCGTGCTTTACATCTACGTTGCGGAAGCAGGGAGCCCTCTCTATCGC
>JAILZC010000006.1 GCA_023512665.1 Candidatus Bipolaricaulota bacterium
CTCTAAAAACTTCTGACACTGCGCTAGGGCTTGCGGATGCGACACGATCACCCGAATCTTCTCTGTCGAACTCCCCGGCAGACCAAGCAAACAGTGCCGAACGCACAGGCGCACCTCAGCACAGATGGAGACCTCTTGGGCAAACTCGCGCAGCAGGGCGTGCGACTCCCTGATGACCCCCGTCGTCGAATTCTCCACGGGCAAACACCCGTAGGCAGCTTCGCCGTCGCGCACCTTTTCCAAAACTTCTCGGAAGGTGCG
Source organism: Candidatus Bipolaricaulota bacterium (assembly GCA_023512665.1). Classification (GTDB taxonomy): domain Bacteria; phylum Bipolaricaulota; class Bipolaricaulia; order RBG-16-55-9; family DRXL01; genus JANXCC01. The sequence continues at coordinate 262 of JAILZC010000006.1, forward strand.
ACAGGGGATCGGCTCATACTCTGAGAACTGTTGCGCGATCGCCGCTTCGCTGTATGCGCCGAGCTCGCCTTGAAACGCCACGCGCACGCTCACGCTTCGCTCTCCTGAAGGCGTCGAAACTCCTCAAAGATTTTTGAGAAGACCCCTCGGATCGCGTGCTCGTCCAACGGGCCGCGGTTGAGCGCACAGACCCTCTGGAGAATCTGGGCTTCGCGCTCCGGGGAGTGGACAGCAAGCCCACGAGCACGCTTCTCTCGCCCGATCTGCAGGGCCAGTTCCGCTCGCTCGTTCAACAGCTCCAACAGACGCTCGTCTATCTGGTCTATCTGCTGCCGCCACCGGTCAAGGTTCATAGGTGCCTCGATTCAACCAAGAGCCGTTCTCCTTGTCAAGGGAGAGCTAGCCGTTTATGATAAATACTATGCTGGCGACCGAAGGGCTGATGCACCGCTACGGCGCTGAAACAGTCTTTGAAAAAATCTCGGTGCGCGTACACAAGGGCGACCGCATTGGGTTGGTGGGACTGAATGGCAGCGGGAAATCCACGCTGTTACGAATTCTCGCCGGCCTGCAAGAGCCTACGGCCGGGCGGGTCGTGCGCGCTAACTCCGTGCGCATTGGGTATCTCGCACAAGAGCCACAGCTAGAGAGCAGCGCGACGCTTTTTGAGGAGATGCTCAAAGTGTTTGAAAAGCTTCGGGAGCAGGAGCGTGAGCTCCACAGAGTAGAGCGCGAGCTGGCTCGCGCTACCCCTGATGAGGGCTTATTAAGACAGTACGATGAACTGCTCGAAGATTTTCGGCGCGGCGGAGGCTATGAGTACCAGAGCCGGGTGCATCACGTCCTGGCGGGTGTGGGGTTCACGGACGAGCAGAAGCCCGTGGCACACTTGAGCGGTGGCCAGCGGGCGCGCGCGGCCCTCGCCAAATTACTACTTGAGGAGCCAGATATTCTCTTGCTCGACGAGCCGACCAATCACTTAGACATCGAAGCCCTCGAATGGCTCGAAGAGTATCTCTCACACTGGAAGGGCGCGTTTATCATCGTCTCGCATGACCGTTACTTTCTGGACAAGCTCGTCCACAAGATGTGGGAGCTGGAGTTCGGGCGGCTCTATGAGTATCCCGGCACTTACTCTCAGTACAGCGCGTTGCGCCAGGAGCGGCTGGAGCGCCAATGGAAGCTCTACGAAGAACAGCAAGAGTTCATCAAGAAGTCAGAAGAGTTCATCCGACGGAACATCGCCGGTGGGGATTTTCGGTCGAGCCAGGCCCAGGCCCGCCAGAAGATTTTGGAAAAGCTTGAGCGCATTCCCAAGCCCATCATCCCCAAAAAGATTCACTTGTGGATGGACGTGAAAAGACCCAGCGGCGAGCGGGTGCTGCGCGCCCGCGATCTCGTGATCGGCTACCCCAAAACCCTGCTCGTCCGCTGCAAGAATATCTCATTGCAGCGGGGCGAGCGCGTCGCGCTCATCGGCCCCAACGGCTCCGGCAAGAGCACCCTGCTCAAGACCCTCGTCGGGGAGCTGCCGCCGGTAGAAGGAGTTTTCGAGCTTGGGCAAGGGGTCGAGATCGCCTACTTTCGTCAGAGCCAACCGGAGCTGGAGAACCCCGAGAAGACCGTCCTCGAAGTCGTGCTGGAGAACAAAGACCAGACGACCCTCGAAGCGCGCAGTTTCTTAGGGCAGTTTCTCTTTCACGGGGATGACGTCTTCAAAAAGATCTCGGAGCTCTCGGGAGGGGAGCGAAGTCGTCTTGCTTTAGCGTTGCTAGCGCAGCTCGGCGGCAATCTCTTATTGCTCGACGAACCGACCAATCACTTAGATATAGATTCGAGAGAGGTGCTGCAGCACGCGCTCACGGAGTACCAGGGCACGATCATCTTCGCCTCGCATGATCGGTATCTCATCCAAGCGATTGCGACCCAGATTTGGGAGATCCGCGAGGGCCAGCTGAGGGTCTATCGTGGGGATTATGAGCATTACCGGACGCAGCGGGACTTAACCCCCGTCCCCTTACCTTCATTCTCACCCTCACCCCTATCCCCTCTCCCCTCGGAGGGAGAGGGGAGCCAGAGGGGTGAGGGGGCAGAGGGGAGCCGAGGGAAGAGGGGGGAGAAGCCCAAGCGTCTCTCTCCGGGGAAAGAGCAACGCTTGCGCGAGCGTCAGCGGGCCAAGCTCGCCGCCCGCGAGGCCGAGCTGATGACTGCTGTCACACAGTTAGAGCACGAGATCGCTCAGATCGAACAGGAGATGGAAGCGGCCAGCTACGCCGGAGACCATCAGCGACTCACCGAGCTCACCCAGTTCTACCGGCAGAAGCGTCAGGAGCTGGAGAGCACTTCGGAGCAATGGGCGCAAGCTGCCGAAGAGCTTGCGCGGTTTCAGGGGTGAAGCCCCCTTTGGGACCTAACCCCAACCCCTTCCCTAAAGGGGAGGGGAGAGGTCACTTATAGAACTTCGCCTCATCGGCCTTGAACCCGATCTTACCGTGCGTCCCGTCGCAGAAGGGCTTATTGTTCGACTGGCCGCAGCGACAGAGCGCCACCCACGGACGGTCTATCACGGTCTCCTTGCCAGAAGCATCTATAAGCCTGAGTGGCCCCTTGACGAGGTTGGGGCCATCTTTCTTTGTTTCAATGATTGGCTCGCTCATGCTCGATCCTCCTTGGTTCTTTGCGATGTCCGCCATTGTAGCCCTTGTGCACAGCCGTTTCAAGCCCTCAATGTAGCCCTGCCATCCCAGCCCGCAGATTTGGGCCACGCAGACGTCTTGGATCACAGAGATCCTTCGGAACGGCTCGCGTTTTTTTATGTCTGACAGATGGACTTCGACCGTGGGCTTGCCCACAGCAGCGATCGCGTCGCGAATGGCGTAACTGTAGTGCGTGTACGCGCCGGGGTTGATGACGATCCCCTCAGCCCAGTGGCGCTCTCGATGAATGCAGTCTATAATCGCGCCCTCGTGGTTGGACTGAAAGATCTTCAGCTCAAGCTCATGAGTGCCAGCAAACTCTCTGAGCTTCTGGTTCAGCTCATCGAGGGTCAGGGAGCCGTAAATATCTGGCTCGCGCTCGCCCAAGAGATTCAAATTCGGCCCGTGAATGACGAGGATGCGCTTCATATATGAGCTATCCCCTCACCCCCTTCCCCGCTCCCTCAAGGGGAGAGGGGTGAGGGTGATCTCAACTTCTGCAACAGTGTCGCAAAGCGTCGGGTCGCCGATGCCGCGCAGGAGCACAAACTGCACCCGACCGCCATGCGATTTCTTGTCGCGACGTATCAGCTCTATCACCCTTTCGGGGCTAATCAGTTCCAAAGACGGCTTAGGGAAACGCGCCAAAAGCTTTTCGATGCGCTCCAGCTCGGACGCGCTCAGCCCCGCCTTCTGATGAGAGAGCCGCGATTCTATGAGCATCCCCCACGCGATAGCCTCTCCGTGACGCAGTTTGTAATCGCTCGCCGCTTCGAGGGCGTGTCCGACAGTATGCCCGAAATTTAAAAACTTTCTCAGCCCGCCCTCGCGCTCATCAGCAGAGACGATCTCAGACTTGATCGCGCAGCAGCGCGCGATCACTTCAGAGAGCGTCTCAGGGCGCTGCACAAAGTCTTCGAGCTTCTCTTCCACGCCTGCCCAGAGCGCCGGATCGCGGATCAGTCCATACTTGATCACCTCAGCGAGGCCAGACCAGACCTCGCGCTTTGGCAATGTTTTCAATACTTCTGGGTCAATGAAGACGCAGCGCGGCTGATAGAACGTCCCGATGAGGTTCTTCCCCAAGGGATGGTTGACCCCGGTCTTGCCCCCAACGCTGCTGTCCACTTGAGCTAAGAGCGTCGTGGGAACTTGAACATAGGGGACCCCACGCAGAAATGTCGAGGCGACAAAGCCGGCTAAATCCCCGATCACGCCCCCGCCCAACGCGATGATCGTCGTGTGGCGGTCGCAGCCCGCCTCGAGCAAGTGCGTGTAGAGCATCTCTGCGGTGCGGAGGCTCTTCTGGGCTTCACCGGGGGGGACGCTGAGCACAAGCGTCTCTACCCCGGCACGGCGCAAGCCCTCTTCTATCTGATGGCCATAGAGAGAAGCAATCGTCTCGTCGGTGATGATCGCCGCTCGCGCGCCCAACTGATAGTGCTTATAAAGCTCACTGATGTGCTGGAGCAGCCCGGGCTTGATCCAAATATAATAACTCCTCTCGCCCAGCGCCACACGAACAATATAGATACCCCACTCGCTTCCGAGAGCTTCACAGATCGCAGCTACGGCCTCGGCGGGGGTGCGCTCGTTCTCAAGAGTGATATCGGCTTGCTCGTAGCGATCCCTTCGGCTCTCTAAAATATCAGAGAGTTTCTGAAGACGCTGCTGTGGCGTCAGCCCCAACAGCAACGGGCGCTCCGGCTCGCGCTCGAGGCGCTGAGCGAGCAGCTCTGGGCGGACTTTGAGATAGATACTGATGCCTGATTGCTGAACCAGCTCCCAATTCTCATCTCGGAGGACGGCTCCTCCGCCCAGCGCGACGACGCTATGCTGCGCGACCTGGCGCAGCGCGTCGCTCTCGCGCTCGCGAAACCCACGCTCCCCTTCGTCTTCAAAGATTCTTGAGATAGAGCGTCCGGCATGCGCGACGATCTGCTCGTCTAAGTCTAGAAAATCTCGTCCCAGAATGTGTGCCAAGAGCCGGCCCACCGTGCTCTTGCCCGCCCCCATGCACCCCATCAGATAGATATTAGAGCCGTGTGCCCGCTTTGAGTTCTCGGACATAGTCCGCTAGCGCCTCCGGCGAAGCTCCTGCGGCGATCCGCGCGGCGAGAGCGCTGCCCACGATCACCCCGTCCACCTTGGCCCGCACCACGGTCTCGATCTGCGCCCGCGTCGAAAACCCAAATCCCACAGCTAATCTGAGATCTTCTGGAAGAAGGGGCCTCACGCGCTCGATCAAAGGGATCGCTGTGGGCGCGACTGTCTCGTTCATCCCCGTCGTGCCGTAGCGCGACACCAAATACAAGAACCCTGAAGCGTACTCGCAGATCTTCTTGACGCGCTCGGTGTCGGTCTCCGGCGTGACAAAGAATATCCGCGCCAGCCCGTACTTGCGCGCCTGGTTCACCCACGAAGCTGCTTCTTCGATGGGCAGATCGGGGATGATCACGCCGTCCACGCCGGCCTCGCTGCACCGCCGTGCAAACGATTCTTCGCCGAGCTTGAAGACCGGATTATAGTACGTCATCAACAGAACGGGCAACTCCGAGCCCTTGCGCAGTTCGCGCACCGTCTGAAGAGCCGTGTGCACGGTTGCGCTCTGACGGAGCGCCCGTGCGTGAGCGGCCTGCAGGATCGGGCCATCTGCTACGGGGTCGGTGAAGGGCACACCCAGCTCCAGTACATCAATCCCGCCGGCTTCCATCGCTCGGATATACTCAAGCGTGCGCTCCAGCTGCGGCTCCCCCGTCATAATATACCCGATGAGCGCAGCCTCGCCCCGGCTCCGCACCTCCTCAAAGCGCCTGTTCAGACGTTGGCTGAGTATCATAGTCTAACACCGTCTCCAAATCTTTGTCGCCTCGGCCAGAGAGCGTGATGACGACGAGAGCATCGCGCTTCATGCGCTTGGCCCGTTGCACCCCAGCGTAGACCGCGTGGGCTGCCTCCAGCGCCGGCAGAATCCCCTCCAGCCGCGCGAGCAGCCGAAAGCCTTCCAGGGCCTCAGCGTCGCTCACGGGAACGTACTCTCCTCGACCGAGCTTCTTATACAGCGCGTGTTCGGGGCCGACCGCCGGATAGTCCAATCCCGCCGCGACGCTGTGCGTCTCACGAATAGCGCCGTGCTCGTCTTGGAGCACAAACGTCTTCGCCCCGTGCAACACACCCACCGAGCCGTGACTCAGCGAAGCTGCTCCTGTTGCTTCTGCTCCCAAGAATTGGACTTTCTCGTCGTTGACGAACGGGAAGAAGGTGCCCAGTGCGTTGCTGCCCCCGCCCACACACGCGACCAACAGATCGGGCAGGCGCTGCTCTCTTCGCAGGAGCTGGCCCTTGATCTCGTCCCCGATGACCCTTTGGAAGTCGCGCACGATCATGGGATAGGGGTGCGGGCCGACCACCGACCCAATGAGATAGTACGTTGTAGGGACGTTGGTCACCCAGTCGCGCAGGGCCTCGCTGATCGCGTCCTTGAGCGTTTGGGAGCCGCTGGTGACCGGGTGCACCGTCGCTCCCAAGAGCTTCATTCTCTGGACGTTCATCCGCTGGCGCTCGATGTCGCGCGCCCCCATATAGATCTCAGCACTCAATCCCAGCACAGCGCAGGCCATCGCTGTAGCCACGCCGTGTTGCCCTGCTCCGGTCTCGGCGATCACGCGCCGCTTGCCCATGGCGCGCGCGAGCAACGCCTGGCCGAGGGCATTGTTGAGGGAATGGGCGCCGCCGTGTACTAAATCTTCGCGCTTGAGGAAGATGCGCGCGCCGCCGGCGTATTCTGTCAGACGCTTGGCAAAATAGAGCGGGGTGGGGCGGCCTCCATAGTCGGCCCGCAGCGCTTTGAGCTCGCTCTGAAAATCAAAGCGCACCGAGATCTCCCGATAGGCGCGCCCCAGCTCCTTGAGGGCTGGGAGTAAGATCTCTGGGACGAACTGCCCCCCAAACTCCCCCCAATGCCCCTCCTGGGGCAGCTCGCTGAGCTTCGTTGGGCTTTGCTTGATCGGTGCTTTTGCTACCATACGGTTTCACCTGAGCCCTTCTGCCCTCTCCCACCTCACCCTGTCCCTCTCCGTGTACGGAGAGGGAACGGGTGAGGGCAGGTGAGGGTGCAACATCGCTCATTATACCCGATAGCCCGGCCGTTTGTCTGGGCAATCTCACTGATGTAAAATTTCAGTTATGAGAGAGTCTGTTGAGCGCCTCGCCCAGATGCTTCAAGAAGCTCACTACGCTGTGGCTCTCACGGGCGCGGGGGTGAGCACCGATTCGGGCATCCCCGACTTTCGCAGCCCCACCAGCGGCCTGTGGGCCCAGTATAACCCGATGGAGGTCGCCTCTCTTGGAGGATTTCGCAGCAACCCTGCGCGATTCTATGAGTTCTGGCGCCAACGCTTCGCCAAACTCGCCGACGCCCAGCCCAACATAACCCATAGAGCGCTCGCTGAGCTAGAAGCGCGCGGCTACCTGAAATGCGTCATCACCCAAAACATTGACGACCTCCACAGAAGGGCCGGATCAAGGCGCGTCTTGGAAGTCCACGGTAACTACATGCGTGGGCTGTGCCTTGGGTGTCAGAGACCTTATACGATTCAAGAGATCTTTGAAAAAGTCGAACGCCATCGCGTTCCGTTGTGCGATGACTGCAATAATTTGCTCAAGCCCGATGTCGTGCTCTTTGGGGAGTTGCTCACCCCAGACTTCGACCAAGCCCTCGATGAGATCGCCCAGAGTGATCTCTTGGTCGTGCTGGGCTCGTCGCTCGAGGTCTACCCCGTGGCGGGGCTGGTGCCCCACGCGAAAAGCCTTGGAGCGCGACTCGTCATCATCAATCGCGACGAGACGCCCTACGATCGCATTGCTCATCTTGTCATTCGCAGTGAGCTGCAGCCCGTCATGACCGAGCTTCGCCATGCGCTCTCTCTCTAGCGTTTGCATGGGAATGGCCTCCTCTGCTACACTTATATTTGATGGATACTGTGCTCATTCTCGATTTTGGCTCGCAGTACACCAAGCTCATCGCCAAGGCGGTGCGCGAGCTGGGGGTCTATGCCGAGATCGTCCCGTGGGACATCTCTGCCGAAGAGATTCGGCGGCTCGCTCCGAGCGGACTTATTCTCTCCGGCGGGCCGGCCAGCGTCTATGCCCCCGATGCTCCCCGTGTAGATAGACGCATCTATGAGCTGCAAATCCCGATCTTAGGGATTTGTTACGGGATGCAACTGATGGCTCACGATCTGGGTGGGCAGGTGCTCCGAGGAGAGAAGCGCGAGTACGGCCCCAGCGCCCTTCAAATCCTTCAGACAGATACGCTCTTTGATGGTCTCAACCCCACAGAAGAGGTCTGGATGAGCCACGGCGATGAGATCCGCACCCTCCCCAAAGATTTTGTGTGTCTTGCTAAGACCCCCAACGTCGCGCACGCGGCGATGAAGAGCTGCAACGGGCTTTTTTACGGGATTCAGTTCCATCCCGAAGTCGCCCACACTCCCAAGGGCCCAGAGATTCTCAAAAATTTTCTCTTGAACGTCTGCAAGATTCGCCCGCACTGGAGCCCAGCCGACCAAGCCCAACAGCTCATCGAGCAGCTCCAGAGAGGGCTTGCAGACGCTCGCCATGTGCTCATTGGGGTCTCCGGTGGAGTAGATAGCAGCACGGCGGCCGTGCTCGTCCATCGTGCTATTGGAGAGAGATTGATCCCCGTCTTTATTGACACGGGGCTGCTGCGCCTGGGCGAAGCCGAGAGAACTCAGACTGTCTTTGAGAAGCTCGGCTTGCACTTGCGGGTCATAGACGCCAGCTCGCGATTCTTTGCAGCCCTGCGGGGCGTCACCGATCCTGAAGAGAAGCGCAGACGGATCGGGGCAGAGTTTATCAGGGTCTTCTACGAAGAAGCCCAGAAGCTCTCTCGAGCAGTCGGGGGCATTGACGTGCTCGTCCAAGGGACGATCTACTCAGATGTGATTGAAAGTGCTGGGGCTCGCGGTGCCGATAAGATCAAGAGCCATCATAACGTCGGGGGACTGCCCGAGGACGTGCCGTTTCGCATTATCGAGCCGCTCCGAAATTTCTTTAAAGACGAGGTGCGGCAGATCGGGCTGCGCTTGGGGATTCCTGAAGAGATCATCTGGGAGCAGCCCTTCCCTGGGCCGGGCCTGGCCGTGAGAATTCTCGGGGAAGTCACCCCCGAGCGCGCCAAGCTCTTACAGAGGGTGGATGCGATCGTGCGCGAGGAGCTTGGGAGGGCTGGGCTGGCTCGCGCGGTCTGGCAGTACTTTGCGGTGCTCCTCCCCATCCGAAGCGTCGCGGTCTTGGGGGATGGGCGGGCCTATGGGCAGGTCGTCGCGGTGCGGGCTGTCGAGAGCCGCGACGGCATGACCGCCGATTGGTTCCACCTCCCCTATGAAGTATTAGAGAGCATTTCGAGTCGGATCACCAACGAGGTCGAGGGGGTCACGCGGGTGGTTTATGACATTACGTCCAAGCCCCCGGCCACGATAGAATGGGAATAAATCTGGGGACAGAAACGATGAAGGTCTGTCTCTATCTGGAGGCGGAGAACGTCGTAGCCCGTTCGGGGTTCCGCACGGCGTTTGCCCAGCACTTGCGGGCGCTCCAGAGAGTGGGCATCCCCGTGACCACCGACCCCTCCGACGATTTCGATATCCTGCACCTCCATTGGTTTGGCCCGCGCTCGCTCTACTATCTCAAAAAAGCCAAACAGCAGGGCAAAATAGTCGTCGCCCATGCTCACAGCATTGGGTCGTATGACTTCAAGGACAGCTTCACGCTCTCCAATACGTTCGCGCCGCTCTACGAAAAGTATCTCCATTATTTCTATGAATTGAGCGACGCGATCTTCACGCCGTCCGAGCACGCCAAGGCGCTCCTCCAAGTCCAGGGGATCTCCAGGCCGATCTACGTCGTCAGCAACGGCGTGGACTTGGAAAAGTTCAGATTTGACGCCCAAGCGCGCCAGCAGTACCGGCAACGCTTCGGGCTGAAGCGGTTCACGGTCTTCTCCGCAGGGAATCTGATCCCTCGCAAAGGGGTCTTAGATTTTCTCGAGGTCGCCCGAAAACTCCCCCAGTTTGATTTTATCTGGTTTGGGCAGGCGTGGGGGATATTAGCGTTCGACAGCGAGATGCACCAAGCGCTCGACGAGCGCCCTCCCAACGTGAAGCTGCCCGGCTTTATTGAAGAGACCCCCGGGGCGTTCTCCGCGGGCGATCTGCTCTTCTACCCGTCCTACGGGGAGACCCACGGCCTGGTGCTCTTCGAGGCCGCGGCGCTGCAACGCCCTATAGTCGTGCGCGACCTGCCGGAGTACACCGCAGCCGGCTGGCACGACGGAGAGAACTGCGTGAAGGGCTGTTCCCTTGACGAGTTCTGCGAGAAAATCCAGCGGCTCGCCCACGACGAGCCGCTCCGGGCACGGCTCGCCCGCGCGGCACGAAGCATGGCCGAGGCCAACTCGCTCGACCGTGTGGGACACCAGCTCTATCAGCTCTATCGGGAGCTTCTCAGCCCTAATCCCCCCGGCCTGACACGTAGGGGCACGGCATGCCGTGCCCCTACCACAGGGGAGGGGTTGGGGGAGAGGCCGGAGTGAAAGGAGGGAAAGAGTTATGAGAATCTGTCTCTATCTGGAGGCCGCGGAGTTCGTGGCCAAATCGGGGTTCAAGTCCGCTTATGAGCAGCATCGCAAGGCCCTGCAAAGCGTTGGAGTCTCCGTAACCGACGACCCCGACTCCGACTATGACGTGCTCCATTTGCACTTCTTTGGGCCAAAGTCGCTCTTCTATCTGAAACGCGCCAAGCGCCTCAAGATCCCCGTAGTCGTCCACGCTCACAGCATCGGCGCTCACGATTTTGCCGACAGCTTCACGCTCTTCAATTCTATTGCCCCCCTCTACGAAAAGTATCTCTATTATTTCTATGAGTCGAGCGACGCGATCTTCACGTGCTCCCAGTATGCTCGCGAATCTCTCCACGCCCAGGGGATCACCAGACCCATCTCTGTCGTGAGCAACGCCGTAGACCGGGAGCGGTTTCGTTTCACTGAAGAGGGGCGGCGGCTCTATCGCGAACGTCTTGGGCTGAGAAATTTTACGGTCTTCTGCGCGGGCAACGTCATCCCCCGCAAGGGCGTCTTAGATTTTCTTGAAGTTGCCCGAAGACTCCCCCAGATCGAGTTCGTCTGGTTCGGGCATCTCTGGCCCAAGCTCCTGACGTTCTACCCGGAGATGCACAAAGCGCTCGAGAAGAGACCTCCCAATGTGAAGCTGCCCGGCTTTGTCGAAGATACCCCAGCGGCGTTCTCGGCAGGGGATTTGTTGTTCTTACCGTCGTTTCGGGAGAATCAACCGATGGTCTTGCTCGAGGCAGCCTCGCTGGGGCGTCCCCTCGTCGTGCGCGATATCCCCGAATACCAGGGATGGCTCAAAGATAGAGTCAATGCCCGCCTCGGCTCAACCGTCGAAGAGTTTGTCGAGATCATATCCGAGATCGCCACTTCACCCTCACCCCCGTCCCCTCTCCCCTCCGAGGGAGAGGGGAGCCAGAAGAGGGGTGAGGGGACAGAATGGCAGCGGCTCTCCCAAGCGGCTTGTGAGCTCGCTCACGCGAGCAGCCTCCCGGTGGTAGGCCAGCAGCTCAAAGAGCTTTATCAGCAGCTCTTGGCGGTGCCCGTATGAAGATCTCCGTGGCCATCCCTGCCCACAACGAAGAGTCGTATATCGCTCAGTGTTTGCAGTCTTTAGCTCGACAAGAGGGGTCCAGTCTAGAGATCGTCGTCTGCCTCAATCGGTGCACCGACAG
>JAILZC010000060.1 GCA_023512665.1 Candidatus Bipolaricaulota bacterium
CGATGGGCCCGCGCTTTGGGGACCCCGAAGAGGCCCGCCCCTACTTCCGCGAGACGAAGAAGCTCTTCGAATATATTAAAACCCTGAACATCCCCAACGTCGAGATGAAGTACCTCTCGATGGGCATGAGCAACACGTATCAAATCGCGCTGGAAGAGGGCGCGAACATCGTGCGGATCGGCACAAAGATCTTTGGCGAACGCCCGGAAGAGTGAATTATGAAGATCGCTCTTGTGCAGCCCGCTCGCGATCGCTTCGACAGAGAGAAGAACATCCAGACTGTCAGGCGCTTGCTCGGGGAGATTCGCGATGTCGAGATCGTCTGTCTCCCCGAGAACTGGGCCGGTGTCGTCACGTTCAACAAGCCTGAACTTGAGCGAACGCTCTCGCTCCTGGGGAGCTATGCCAAGCAGGGACGCTATACGCTGCTGACAGGAAGTCTTATCGTCGAGAGCAGAGATTATAAAATCGCACTAGGACACGTCATCGGCCCGGATGGCACGGTGCTGGGCTACACCGAGAAGATATTTCCATCAAATGCCGTGGGCGAGCGAGCGTTTCTGAAGCCGGGCGAGCGCCTGCCCGTCTTCACCACAGAGAGAGTGCGCTTCGGTGTCGCGATCTGTGTGGATCTCTTCTACCCCGAGCTCATTCGGTCCCTGGCGCACCGAGGGATCTCGGTGCTCTTTAACCCCTCGAACATCCCCGAGAATCGCATCGTCCTGTGGAGATCGCTGCTGTGCGCTCGCGCCGCTGAAAATACGATCTTTGTTGCGTTCGCGAACAACACGAAATCTTTCTACCCCGATGATCGTCCCGTGAGCGGGCACTCGATGGTCGTCTCGCCTCGGGGAGATGTGCTCTTTGAAGCCGACGACGCTGAAGGCGTCTATGTCGTTGAGATTGATCTATCTCAGATCGCCGAGGCGCGCACGCGCTGGCCCTATCTTGCTGACAGTTCTTCTATCGAGAAGATCGAGGGCGAACAGGTCGTGCGCAAGCGCCAGTGATCACGGCAGATGAGGCTTGACCGTGAGGTCATCGAGCGACGTCTGTTCCAGCCATCGAACAAGAGCCGAGAGACGCTCGCACGCTTTGTGAAAGATCTTGTGCCCGGCTTCGGCGGAGGCCTCGCGCGGGTCGAGCGTCGCCCCCGACTGAGAGAAATCTATCGTATCTAACGGCAACTGCGCCCCGTCTCTGCTGGTCGCATAGATTTCCGAAGCGCCACACGCGGCAGCTTCTATCTGACCGCGATCAACTAAGCCTGAGTCAAGCGCTAAGATGATAGAAGTCTCGATGGCCCCGGCGTGCGTGCCCCGGCTGCGAAAGAGCTCTGCTGTGAGCTTCTGTACTTCTGGGTCGAGCCACCACGCCCACACGACCGCGAAGATCTCTTTTGCGCGCAGCTCGCGACAGATCTCTTGCAGCGCAGCGTTGTTGCCGCCGTGTCCGTTCACAAAGACAATACGGCGCACGCCGTGCGATGCGACGCTCTCGGCGATCTCCCTCATGAAGCGTCGGAAGGTTTCGGGACAGACCCACAGCGTCCCCCAAAATTGCCAGTGATGCTCGGAGACGCCAACGGGGATGACGGGAGTGCAGAGAATTTTTAACTCGCGCGCGACGGCGTGCGCGAGCGCCTGCGCCGTGAGAAAATCGGTGCCCAAGGGCAGGTGCGGGCCGTGTTGCTCCGTGCTCCCCACCGGAACGAGTGCCACTGTAGAACTTTGAAAGAGCTGCCGCGCCTGCACCCATGAGATGCGTTCTAACATCATAGAGCCTCCTTCACCCACCGAATATACTCGTTTGTAGGCCGTCCAGCTACCTAGCAGCAGACGTTGCTCAGCGGCATGACACTCTTTACAATAGCAAGACGATGAATAGCCCTCTGCTGCGCTGGTTTCTGGTCCTCATGGTTCTCCTAGTGGCCTTGGGCGTGCTCATGTGGCGGGGGCCGAGGGCAAGCCCCCTGCTGCGCGGCATGAACTACGTCATCAACCCCGACCACACTCACACCCTCGAAGAAGATTTGCACCAGATGCGGGCCCTAGGGGTGCAGCAGATTGCCATCGTCATCCCGTGGTATCAAGCCGAGCTCCACGCGACGGAGATTAGGCCAGATCCACAGAGATCCCCGTCTGACGAGCAGATTGTGCAGCTCATCCGTCGTATGACGGCTATGGGGCTTCGTGCCTTCTTGCGCCCTATGGTGGAGGTGCAGGACGGGCACTGGCGCGGTGAGATCGCTTTCGATGAGGATGAGCAATGGGCGATCTGGTTCCAGAGCTATGAGCGTTTTATTCTGCACTATGCGCAGCTCGCCGCACGGGAAGCCGTGGCGCTCTTCTCCGTAGGGGTTGAGCTGGAGGGCGCAGTGTGGCGTGAGCCGTCGTGGCGCGAGCTGATCGCACGCGTGCGGACGATCTATCCCGGCCCGCTCACGTACTCTGCAAATTGGGACGGCCTGGCCCAGGTGCCCTTCTGGGACGCCCTCGAGTATGTGGGCATTGATGCGTACTTTGACTTAGCCGTGGGACCGGAGCCGAGCGTAGGCGCGCTGCGCGCTGCGTGGCAGCCGTGGGTGCACCACCTGGAGCACTTTGCTGCCCAGGTACGGAAGCCGATCCTGTTCACGGAAGTCGGGGTGCGCAGCGTTCGAGGTGCAAGTCGCCATCCGTGGGACTGGCGCCACCAAGCCCCTATCTCCTTGCAAGAGCAAGCCAATTATTACGAGGCGTTCTTTCAGGTCTTCTGGAGGCAGCCGTGGCTGGCTGGCGTTTATATATGGGCCTGGGTGCCGGGCCAGGGAGGCCCAGAAGACCCCTCCTATACACCTGCAGGAAAACCCGCAGCGGCCATCCTCCAGCGTTGGTACACCCAACGCCCTTATTGACTAGGCTCTCGATATTCAGTATAGTAAAGCACTATGATAATCCGCTGGAGTGCCGTGGTGCTTGTGCTCGTCGGGCTGCTCAGTGGGTTTTCGTCGGCCAGAGCCCAAGTCTCAAGCTGGCCCATCCGCGCCCTGTGGTACGTCAGCGAAGACCCCTTAGGCTACGCCAGCCCGGCCGTCCCTACAGATCTGAAGACGCTCAAAGAGCGCCTCTGCCCCACTCACGTGCTCCTGCGCATCCATCTCTATCAGACGGGGCGCGCGACCGATGACCCCCATATTGATCCACGACGCACCCAACCCAATAGTGTCCTCACTCGCACTATCACTGAAGCCCAGAGATTGGGGCTGAAGGTCGTGCTCCTGCCCGCGCTCTTTGTGAACGACGGCACCTGGGCAGGCGTCATCACGCCGGCAAACGTCTCCCGGTGGTTCACGCGCTGGCGCGAGATCGTCCGACACTACGCCCAGCTCGCCCAGTCCCTCAACGTAGACGTGCTCCTAATCGGCACCGAGCTGAGCTCTCTGCAAAGATACTCCACCGAATGGGAACGGCTCATCCGCGAGGTGCGCGGCGTCTTCTCTGGGAAAATCAGCTACTCCGCCAACTGGTGGTACGACCGCGCAGGATTCCAGAACGTCCTGAATATGACCCATTGGGCCTTGCTCGACTATGTGGGGATCACCGCGTACTTTGAGCTGACCAACACCAATACCCCTACAGGAGCCCAATTGCGTGCCGCCTGGCAGGGCGACCGCCACGGCCAAAACATCTTGAGCGACTTAGAAGCCTTACGTCAAAGATACAACAAGCCCATCGTCTTCTGGGAGCTGGGCTATCAGAGCCGCGACGGGACGAATATCTTCCCCTGGGACTATACCCGCCGGACTCCCCCAGACGAACAAGAGCAAGCCGATGCGTACCGTGCCTTCTTTGAAGTCTTCTCCGGGCGCGTGGGGTTTGAGGGCTACGGGCTCTTCGCCCATCAAGTGGGCTTGCCGCGCGATGCCGTCGGCTATGATCTCTTGGGCAAGCAAGCCGAGAGCGTTGTTTCTTCTTGGCACTGTAAGACCTAACCCCCTCACCCCTCCGTCTCCCCTCTCCCTCTCAGGGGAGAGGGGACGGGGGTGAGGGTGAAGAGGAGCTAGGGAAAAGCTAAGAATAAATCCGCTGCGTCTTGAGCCAGTGGGGCTTCTTCTGGCGGAATATATCGAGCCACGCCCACACCAACAACGGAATCCAATGGTACGAATAGAGCGTTCCCAAGAGCACTAATTTGGGGATAGAGAATCGCGGCGCGTCTGTCTTAGAGAGCGCCAGAGCCATCGTCGGCCAGAAACTGAACGAGTTCGCCCACAAGAGCCAGCCCTCAAAGTGACTGCTCACCCGCACATACCCCAAAAGACTGAGCAGCCCCAGCCCCCACGACCCCAGCACGAGAAACGGCACGACCCAGAACGTCAGATAATAGTGCAGATCGAGCTTCTTGAACAGTGGCATATTCGAGCGCCACAATCTCCCGCTTGACACGTACATCGCAAAGACTTGCAACGTCCCCCAGGCCCAACGGTGGCGTTGCTTCAGGAGCGCTCGCAGGGTCTCGACCCCCTCCTGGGAGACGTGGCGATCGAGGAAGCGAATCCGCCCAGGAAGCTCATGAATGCGCACGCTGATCTCTAGGTCTTCGGTGAGCGCCGTGGGGAGCCACGGCCCCTGAGGCTGTAAGATCTCTAAGCAGTCCGCGCGGATGAACTGCCCGTTGCCCCCCAGCGCGACCGCCCCCGATGTCTTGTCGCGCACCCACTGCACGATCCACGAGAACGCGACAAACTCGACGTCTTGGAGCAACGGGAGGAGCTTGTGGCGATTGCGGATACGCACCCCACACTGCAGAGCATTCACGCTGAGATCACAGAATGCTAAGCCCACTTGCTCAAAGAAGTCTATCTCTCCGACCCGGCCGTCGGCATCGAAGACCCCGATCACCCAGTCTTCTTTGGGGCGCTCGGGGAATCTTTCAAACAAAAACTTTAATCCGGCGTTGAGCGCCGCGCCCTTGCCCTGACGGGCATAGGGAAGCTCGCGCCGCAAGATGTAGACGTCCGAAAATTCTTGCTGGATCTGCGCCGTCACTTGTGGGGTGTTGTCGTCGCTGCCGTCGTCAATGACTAAAATCTCATATTGTGAGGTAAGGCCGCTGAGCGTCCGCTCCACCTCCGCGACCAGTTCGGGTAACGCCGGGGCTTCGTTCAGCACCGGAATAATCACGGAAATGCTCTCTCCAGCCATGGTCAACACTCCTCCGATCCGTCTCCGCAGACATTTCCTGCTTACTCCAGAGCGAACTGACTATCTCCATCAGTGAGACGACGCTCCGGTGGGGGTAGTTCTTCCCGCAGGCCGGCAAGGAACCCTGCCGTCCATACGATATAACCCGGTAGCAAAATTGGCAAAAGGAGCAGGTAGCGCAAGAACGCAGACTTGTGCCCGGCGAATAACCGGGCGGCGGTGCGCCCGAGGCGGACGAGCGGCAGCCCGTACGCGAGCCCGGGGTGACGGACAAGAACTTGCCCGCTGAGCGCGACCGTACGGCGGCCGACCGCCGAGCCAAAGCCCAACAGCCGTTGGTGGCGCAGGAACGCGGAGAACGCGGTGCGGTTCAGGTGGGTCACCACGATGCTCGGGTCGTACAGCAGCCGGTACCCGCGCCGGGTCAAGAGGAAATTGAAGACGAGATCCTCCGCCCCGGGCGGGACGGCGACAAACGGCCCGACCGCGGTAAAGACCTCACGGCGGAAGCACACATTGCAGTGCGGGATCATGGAGACGACGCGCGCTTCGCCGCCAGGCATATATTCGTTGAACTCAATCAGGTACGTTGCGGTGCCGATGAGGCTGTCCGGGGTGCCGTTGGCGACCGCGCCACCGACCGCGGCGTAGTCCCCTTGTTGGTGTCGGGTGAGCAGGCGGGCGAGCCAATCGGGGGGGGCGAGACAATCCTGGTCCGTGATGGCAATGAACGGCGCGCGGGTCTGTGCGATGCCGATGTTGCGCGCGAGCGATTGGTGGGTCTGCTGCGACAGTGCGATGACCGTGACCTCGGGGAAGTCCCGCCGTAACCGTTCCGCCGTCCCGTCGCCGGAACTATCAACCACGACCACCTCGGGGTGGCCGACGCCCTGCTGAGCGAGTAGGGCGTCGAGGCAGCGGTCGATCTCGTCCAGGGCTTCCCGGTAGCCCGGCACCACGAAACAGTAGCCGAGGATCTTGCCGGGATAGCGGCGCATCGCCTCGATCACCGCGTCGTTCGGCAGATTCGTGATGACGCCGTTGTTGACGACGTTGAAGTGTCCGCGATAGACGCGCCCCGTCTCCAACCCCTCGATAATGTACGAGCCGTGCTCGCGGCTGCGCTGCGACGCCTCGTACTTCAGCGCCGGGTCCTTCATCCAGTTCGGGAAGTCGGTCTCGAACCAGTTG
>JAILZC010000061.1 GCA_023512665.1 Candidatus Bipolaricaulota bacterium
TGGATATCGTGTGTGCCCTCGTAGGTGTAGACCATCTCTAAATTCACTAAGTGTCGGAGGGCCTGATAATCCAAGGTGATGCCGTTGGCCCCTAAGAGGTCGCGAGCTAGATGGGCGATTCTGAGGGCCATCGCGACGTTGTTGCGCTTCGCCAGCGAGATGTGCGTGTGTTTGATCGTCTGCTGGTCCTTGAGCTGGCCCAAGCGCACGCAGAGGAGCTGGGCTTTGGTGATCTCGGTGAGCATTTCTACGAGTTTTTGTTGCACGAGCTGAAAGCTCGCGATGGGTTTATCAAACTGAACGCGCTCCTTGGCGTAGGTGAGGGCCTCTTCATAGCACGCCAGGGCTGCGCCCACAGCCCCCCAGGCGATGCTGTAGCGGGCTTGGTTGAGACACATCAAGGGGCCTTTGAGGCCCTCGACCCCCGGAAGTAAGTTCTCCTTGGGGATACGGCAGTTATCAAAATAGAGTTCGCCCGTATCAGAAGCCCGCATGGAGAGCTTGTGCTCGATCTTGCCCGTGGAAAACCCTTTGGTGCCGCGCTCCACGACGAAGCCGCGCACGACCCCGTCAAGCTTGGCCCAGACAATCGCGATATGAGCTAACGTCGCGTTGGTGATCCAGGACTTGACGCCGTTTAAGATATAGAAATTCCCGTCTTTGTGTGCGGTGGTCTCCATGCCCCCAGGATCGCTGCCGTGCCCCGGCTCGGTCAGGCCAAAGCACCCGATCAGCTCGCCGCGAATGAGCCCAGGGAGCCAGCGGTCTTTCTGGTCTTTGGTGCCGAACGTATAGATGGGGTAGATCACCAGCCCATTCTGAACGGAGCAGAAGCTGCGCACTCCCGAATCCCCGCGCTCCAACTCCTGCATGGCCAGCCCGTAGGCAATAGAGTCAATCCCCGCGCCCCCGTACTCTTTGAGCGTCGCCCCCAGCAACCCCAGCTGGGCCATCTTGGGGATGAGCCTGGTAGGGAAGTACCCCGCTTCAAACGCTTCTTTGATGATGGGCAGGACTTCTTCGTCCACGAACTTGCGCACCGTGTTGCGAATGAGCTTCTGCTCTTCTGTGAGCAGCTCCTCGATATTGAAGTAATCCGTGGTCATCGCACACCTCCTGAGAGTGTTTGAGCGAGCCTACTCAAAGCTTGAGCTAGCTGCCGCCCTACTGTAGGGCTGAGGGCAAAGTCGAAATGCGAACGCTGGTCGAAGAAGACCTCGCGATACCCCAGGGCCTCGAGAGAGAGCCGCTGCTGGTCGTAGCTGAGTATGGAGTCGTTCCCAGAGAGGCCACAGAGCGAGATCATATATCTTCGGCCCCCGTAGAGATTCGTCAGAGCGATCTGGCCGCCCCAGCTCAGATGCTCCAGGGGCAGATAGAAGAAATCACTGAGCTGCGCGAGAAGATGGAGCGAGGCGATAGCGTCGCCGCCCAGACCCCACAGATCTAAATCTGCACCGCAGGCCCCGCGCAGCGCCGCATGGTAGAGAAAGACCTGCTCGATCTTCTGAGCCGCACGCACCCACTTCTGAGCTCGCATGGGATCGCCCAAGAGGGCCTGCCAGCCCGCTTTGATCTCTTGGCACGCTTTTACAGCTCGCCCGTGCAGACGCGCGCAGTCTAGCTGAGCGTCGAGGTGAGCGAGACGGTGGTGCTCCAGCTCATACGCTGTTCTCAACAAGAAGAGCACAACGGCGCCGCCAAAGCTGTGTGCTCCTACGAGAACGCTGCGATCCGCACGCTCCAGGAGCCCACTCTTTTCAAAGAACTCGACGACGTTCTCGGCCCACGCGAAGAGCCCCGCGCGGTTGGGCAACGACGGTCGCAGCACTGTCTGCCCAGCTAACTCTGGGGCAACATAGCGCCAATCGCGCCCTGAGCCCCCAACCCCATGCAGCAGCACCCAGACCCTCTCAGAAAGCCCCTCGGTGTTCACACTGAGAAACAGCGCCAGCAGGGTGCCAATGGCCATGCTCCTTCTCTCACCGCACGATGATCTTGCTGACCATGGTCTTCTGCTCGCAGCTCCCCCGGATAGGGTCGCGACAGTTTAGAGAGTCATACAACACAAATTCCCCGCGAGACAGCTCGATCAAGAACGCCTTCATCCCACCGGCGGGCACGACCTCCAATTGGCGCAGCACTCTGCGGTTCATGTCCATGATCGCCAGGGCATGGGGTTGGACCCCCGTATTGAAGACGACCAGGCGTGCCGGGCCCGCTCCCAGCTCGATGGGGTTTGGGGTGATCTTCCACTCGCTGAGCGTGATCTTGACCTGCTGATCTACTGATGCTGAAAGCTGATTGCTGAGGACCAACACCACACCGAGCACGACCACGGCTGCTGCCAAGAGAATCCACACATATTGCATAAGCGCATATCACCTGAGAAGTAAGATAACTGACGGTGGGAGCTTTGTCAAATAATAGAGAGATCACGGAAAGGCGGAGGAGGCACGGACGTGCTCCCCCGCGCCTTCCGTGATGGAGCTGGGGGCAGATGCTCTCACGGGACAGGTACGACCTGGCCCCGGATCTCGCCTGGCGGGTTGAGCGACGTATGCACATTAATATATAACCCGCCGGCGAGCAGTGTCGGAACGAGGCCGGCTGGCACGCTCCACGTGCCTGTCAAGAAGCCGCTAGGGGTTGTGGGACAAGCTCCCAAGAGCGGGTTCTGGTTCGGCGGCCCGCAGATCGTCTGGACGACCGGGCCGGCTGCACCGACCGCGCCGTTGTGGAAGTGGGCGGCCACCGCTGCGCCGCTCAGCCCCACATACGCCAGCGAGAAGTTCAGCGTGCTTGTCGCCGGGTCAAAGAGCAGCACCGCCACGCCTCGCGCGGTCGGCGGAGTCGCCGCGTTAGGCGGTGGGACTTCCTGGGCGACCGTCAACGTTGCCGCCAGCAGGGCCACTCCACCCTGTTGCTGCGGGGTCGGCGGCTGCGGGGGCTGGGGCGGCTCCGGCGGGCCGTATTGACTGAGCCCGTAAGCGGCCAACACCACCAGCAGCCCAGCGATGACGAGCCCCATCCACTGCATTCTCTTCTTCATAACGATTCACCTCCTTCTGTGTTAGGGTGATCTTTGCAAGCGCGTGCGTGCCTCGGCTAAGAGGGCTTTGAGTCTCATAGATACTTTCAGGGCTTGACGATCAGCTCGCCCTTCATGCCCAGCTCTTCGTGTCCGGGGACTTGACAGTAGATCTCATACGTCCCCGGAGCCAGGTCAAGCTCGAGGGTGCGAGTCCGACCTGGTGGGAACGGATCTATCTCCTCTTCTAAGTCCGCCCCCTCGACCTCGAAGCCGTGATCTACCGTCCCTTGGTTCTTGACGACGAAGCGCACCTTGCCCGCCTTGATCGTCACTCGCGCGGGGATGATCTGCCACTCCTTCAGCACGATCGAGATCTCTTGGACAGTAGGCTCAGAGGGCTGCTGCCCCCTGAAGAGATCGCAGCCGCTCAGCACCAACACTGTGAGAGCCATCACACCTGCGAGATATTTGGGCATCTCTACTCCTTCACGACGAGCTTGCCCACGATGTTGTGCCCGTGCGGCCTATGACTGATGAAGAACGTCCCGGCCTTATCGGGCGTGAACTCCACGGTCGTCAGCTTCCCCGGCTCGACAGAGAAGGGCTTGACACCAAAGACGGGGTTCTTGCCGTCTTCGTCGCTGCTGATGACCATAGAGGGGTGCACCCCATCTAAGGCCGTATTGAAGAGCCGCACCTTGACGCCCTTGCTCACGGTGATCACTTCTGGGAAGGTCTTGCTCTGAGCAAGACTGTGAATGAGTGCGAACTCTTGCACCTCTTCTTTCTGCTGCTCGACGATGACCATCCCGGTCATGGACGGGTGGATATTACACCGATAGGGGAACTGCCCCGTGGCCGTGAACGTATGCTGGAACGTATCTCCAGAATTGAGTGTACCGGAATCGAAGGCTTTCGGGCTGCTGGTGCTGGTCACCGTATGGGGAGCGTTGCCGTTGTTGGTCCAGCGCACCGTCGAGCCCACGGGAACCGTAATCGTCTTGGGGGTGAACGCGAAATCTGTGATGCTGACGGAGATCATCCCCCCTTGGCCCAAAAGCTCAGCGCTTCTGCCCAAGCCCAGCGCAAGCCCGACGATGAATATCATGAACGCTGTAAACTTCACAAATTTGCTCATATTCTGTCTGCGCCTCCTTTAGAAATTAAATTGCTGAGAGATTTGTCTGTTCAGTAAAAGCGTGTATGGATGCCGTCTCACCTCCTAGACTTATCGGGCATTTCAGCGCCGTTTCTTGAGGTACTCTTGGATGGCGCGAGCCCCACCGATGGAGAGCGGGTCGTCGGCACAGCCGAGGGCAGCTTTGAGAAAGCCCAGCCCTAACTGTACTTGAGCGCGAATCTGCGCGATGTTATTGCTCGCGCGCCCGCTGATGATCCTCTCGTCGGCGGCGCTGAGAAAGACCACTAAGTGATTGCCCGCCGCCTCGAGATCGCTGGCGAACTCCGACTGCTTGAGGCGTTCTACTAACTCCTTCGCTTGGGAGATCACCCCGGGGGTAGCCGTCTGGGCGCCGTACTGGGGATCGTACCGCGGGGATGAAGGGCCCTCTAAGATATTGATGGCGCTCTGGGCGTGCCACTGCGCGTCCCGAACTGTCAACGCAAAGAACGAGAACGACACGTGTTGCAAGGCCAACTGCGTCAGCTCGACCGTCCGGTCAGCTAACGCGAGAAGCTCCGCGACCGCCGGTGGCTGCGAGAAGCTTTCAGCCCTCCCTAACGATAATGCAAGCAGCACAGCGAAGATCGCCAAAGATTTGAAAGCCTTCACGTTCGACTCACCTCAGGGGGAGACTATAGCCGCGCAGGCGTGATAAGAGAATAGAAGGCCGGAGCCAGGACGATGCCCCGCCGGTGCTGTGGAGGTCCTGCCAAGGTCAAACTCAGTAGGGGCACGGCACGCCGTGCTAAGACGGCGGCAGGAACTTGTACCCAAACCCGCGCACGGTGAGAATGATTTGGGGGTTTTGTGAGTCGCGCTCGATCTTCTGACGCAAGAGATAGATATATTTCTTGACGTCCTCGCTCGATACGAATTTCTCAGTGGCCCACGCGCGCTCGATGATCTCTTGCGCGGAGAAGACCCGCCCCGGCTCGGAAGCTAACAGTCTAATCAGTGCATACTCGCGAGGGGTCAGCGGAAGCGCTGTGCCGTTCAGACGGACTTCCTTAGCATGATCGTCAATGACGAGCTGCCCGAAAGAGAGCGCTGAGTTTAAGACTCCATCCTCTCTCCCAGCCCCTCTCCGACCTAACCCCCTCACCCCTTCTCTCCCCTCTCCCTCCAAGGGGAGAGGGGACGGGGGTGAGGGGGAAGCTGCCTTAACCCACCACGGCCAGGCCAGATAGGCCAACAACCCCATCACCAGAGCAAAGCTCGCAGCCCACAGCACCACCAGCTGATACACGCTCACGATCTCCTCGTGCAACGGCGTCAGCGAGACCCCCAGCCGCACATAGCTCTCTACGGGTTCTGTACGCCCAGGCTCGATGGCACGCCAGAGATCCAAATATTCACGCCCGCTCTCGAGGCGCTTGCGCTCAGTGCGCCGAGGGGGAACTGCCCCTTCTGGCAAGGCCAGCACACGCTCCACCGGCACGTCCCCCAGATGCTGATGCTGCGCGATCAGCTCGCCGTTGAGAACGATCTGGGCGTAGATCACTGGGTCCATGACGACGAACTCGTCCACCATCGTATTGAAGACGGGTCGAAGCCGAGAAGTCTCTTCGAGGGTGCGCAGGTGGAGCCAGGCTTGATCGGCGAAGTTGCGCGCCAGCCACTCGCTGCGCTGCAGAAAATCGCGCTCGAGCTCCCGCGCTATGCGAGAGCTGAACCAGAGCGCCCCAAGCGCGCTCACGCCCAGTGCGATCCCTGCTACTATTCCTACAAAGAGGCTTCGAGAGCTCATTCAGTATCTCCTCAATCTTAAACTGAGTTCTCAGGACCGTCAACACAGCATGAGGTTGTTAAATCCTCAACCGGTAGTTATAATTTTTACGAGCCTTATGATAACGAAGGAGTACTTACTCCAAGAGTATTACAAAAATAAGAGGTCCTTAGCTCAGATAGGCCAAGATGTTGGTCTGAGCCCTGGCACAGTTGCATATTGGATGAACAAGTATGGCCTTAAGAGAAGAAGCGTTGGGGATGGTTGCAGGAATTGATAACTAGCTTCGAGGAGGGCTACGCCTAACTGGTAAGGCATCGGTCTTGAAAACCGACGCGCGATAAGCGCTTGGGGGTTCGAGTCCACCGCCCTCCGCCAGACTTCGTCTGGACTGTTCGCCGTGCCGC
>JAILZC010000062.1 GCA_023512665.1 Candidatus Bipolaricaulota bacterium
GGTTGCCTCCGCAGGGCCTGTGGCCTCCCCGCTCGCCGTCAACCCAAATGCTAACGCCACCAGAAGCGAAAGACTAGCTCCGACCGTCAACAACCTCCTGCCATTCATACGGAAACCTCCTTTTTGTGATCCGTTGGACATACGCCAACCGTCCTATGGGACTATGATACCCCATCAGGGGTCAGGCGTCAGTAACCTGCGCTACAATCAGGGGGGTTGAATCACGGAAGGCACTGAAAAGCGCCACGGAAGGCACGGAAATGGGGATTCTTCCGTGCCTTCCGTGCTTCTCCGTGCCTTCCGTGATCCAAAAAGCTATTGCTCAAACCCCAACTGCACCAGCTGCTTCCCCTCCCCCTCGGTGGCCCACAGATGCTCTCCGTCCCAGGTCAAATCCACAAGCTGCTCCCGCGGCGCCTCGTACTCGGCTACGACCGTTCCATCGCCGGGATCGAGCTTGTAGATCGTGACAGTGTCCAGATGCCACAAGTATTTCCCGTCCCACGCTAATCCTTGCGGGAAATCGCTTGGTGCATCAAACGAGTCTATCACCTTGCCCGTCACGGGGTTCACTTGAAAAATCTTCAGCTCATCGGCGTCGGCAACCCACAGCGCGCTGCCGTCATGCGCAATTCCCGTGGGATACGTCCCCGGCGCGGCGAGCGTCTTGAGGACTTTCCCATTGGCTGGGTCTATCTGCAACAGCTTCGATTCTGCACCATCTATGAGCCACAGCCGACTGCCGTCCCACGCGAGCGCGTCGGGGATGATCGTCGGGGCATCGAAAGATTGCAAGACGCTCCCGGTCTGCGGATCAACTCGATAGAGCTTGTACGTCTCAAAATCTGTCGTGTCCACGACCCACAGCGCGCTGCCGTCCCACGCGATTCCTAAGGGGCTCTGCCCCGGCGCGGCCAAAGACTTCTTCACCGCGCTCACGACACTAACTACAACAGTGAGAGTCTTCTCTGAGCTGTTCGAGAGCCCTTGATCGTCGGTGACCGTGAGTTTTACAGTGTACTGCCCTGGACTACTGTAGACATGGATGACCGTCGGGCCGCTCTCGGTGGGCGAGCCGTCGCCGAAGTCCCAGAGATACTCAACGATCTGCCCATCAGGGTCCTTCGAGCCCGAAGCGTCGAAGACGACCTCATCGCCGACTGTGGGCGTGAGAGGGCTGAACGAAAACTGCGCTTGTGGGGGCTGGTTCTTAGGCTTCTGCTCCAGACACCCACTCAAAATGCCCAAGCCAACTAGCAAAACCATAATGCCGAGATACGTTCGCCATGCGTGCTCTCTCACTGCAGATCACCTCTGTGCTCTATTATAAGAAAATAAAGAAGCGATCCCCACATGGTGGGCTTTCAAGGCCTCATGGGGGACCGCTGCGTGGGTATTAGTGTATCAACAAGAACTTACGCACGTCGCTCTGCCAGATTCCATCGGGCCCCAAGACCGTGACCGTGTAGAGATAGACGCCGTTGGGCAGCCCAGCAAGATCGCCTTCACTGAGACGGGCTGTCGGCCCGGAGGCCTGCACCGTCGCCACGGCCTTGCCGGTGAGCGTGAAGACCCGCACCGTCGTCTGGGCGACGCCCAGCCCGTCCACGCGCACTTCGAGCGTTCCAGCGCGCATCCGCGCGGTCACGCTCTTGGCGAGAGTGGGCTGAGCCGAGCGCGCCAAGGGCGTAAGAGCAGAAGCGTTCTGTTCGAGCTTGCGCAGGCCTGTCGCCGCTTGGGCGATCCAGCGCACATCCGTCGCGTCCACTACCCCCAGGGGTGGCGCGACGTCCGCCGCTTCTTCTTGCTCTGGGGAGAGCGTCTCCAACCCCAGGATGAATCGCGCCGTCAGGCGCGCATCGCTGATCGTCACGACCCCGTCGCCGTCCACGTCGCCCTTGATGAGCTTGATCGTGATCACACCGGGGGTGACGTCCGGCAGGAAGTCGCGTCCCGCAGCGTCCCGGAAGACGTCCACGATCTCGATGCCCTCAATATCTTCGATATCTATGCGCACGGACTCGCCCGGAGGGGCATCAGGGGCTTTGTCCACCTCGATCTCAGCGATGACCCCTTCGTTGAGGGCCGTGCGCCCGGGCTTGAGCGTCAGGGTGAACTGCGCCCGACCCTCCAGAGAGTCAATGTTCACCGAGTCTACGATATAGGGGCCGACGCCCTTGATGTTGAGCACTTGGACAATAGTGGGATCGAAGGTCAGGGCGCCGTCGGGACCGATCTGGAGTTCTCCAAGCCCTGGCCCAGGCACAAAGCGAATCGAGATGGGGATCCTCGCCTTGCCCACAATCGAAGCCGAGCCAATGATCAGCGTTGGGGGCGGGACTTTCACAACAAGCTGATTGGACGCCACGACCGGCATGGGTGTCTCAATGGCAGAAGAGAGCTCGCCGGGATCGGTCTTATCGTCGCGAGCGACGATCTCCACGCTCGTCCGGAGCGTATCGCCGTCAGCGAAGCTCACCGGCGCCAGGTCGGCCACAACATAGAACCGCTCTTCAGCGTTATCGTTGACGCGCACCAAGCGGCGCCCGCCGTCGCCGAAGACGACCCCACGCTCTAAGTCTGGGGAATTGACGACAGCGATCAGCTCGTCTTGCTCGTCCCAGCCGGGCGGGGTGCGCGGGCTGGCCCGGAAAAGCCTCAGTCTTAAAATCTTATCGCTGGCGATCGTCCCGCCCACCTTGCGCACCGTGACCGTGCGGATGAGGGTTCCCGCGCCGTCGGGCACGGCGTCACCCGACACGCCCGGATCGGAGACCAAGAACTCTTGAAGGACGACAGAGTCCCCGGGGTTGGCCGTGCGCGCCGGGGTCTTGTCAACGACATCCGTTTCGGCGTCACCTGTGGCGGCCGTAATGCGGATGAACCCCACGGGCACCGGCAGCCCCGCGTCGAAGTTCAAGATGGGCAGCGATGTCGCGCTGTCAATTCTAGAGCTTGTGACCGGGCCGCCGATCAAGCTGTCGCCCACCGTCAGATCGAAGCTGGTGCGCAGCGTCGCCCCATCGGGGGCGTCGTTGGCAAAGTCCGCTACGACGAAGAACTGTGCTGAGCCACCGTTGGGCACCAGCACTAAGAGCTGTCCTCGTGTGCCGAAGACAACCTCCGCGCTTAACCGAGGCGCGTTCACCGCCCCTAAGAGACGATCTACCGTGGGATCAAAAAGCCCGTCGCCGTCATCGAGATAGAGCCGCAACGCGATGACAAAGTGATCTTCCAGCGTTCCGCCGGCCTTGCGGATCGTCACCGTCTCGATAGCCGTAGGGAAACTATCAGGGGTAGTGTCACCCTCTCGTCCTGGATCGGCTACGACCACGTCTTGGATGACGACGAAGTTCTCTCCGGGATTTGGGTTGGGTTCGGTATTGCCGGCGTCAGTGTTAAAGACGTCCGTTTCGTCATCGCCCCAGGCGCTCGCCGCCCAGCCCAGCACCAAGATCGGCACCAGCACGAACAACCAGACTGCTCTTGTCTGTTTCATACCCACGCGTGAGGACCTCCCTTCACCGGTGCGCTGCGCACATTCTCTCATCATAAGCGATTACCTGCCTTACTTAGTTCTTTTCACCATCGCTATTGTAGCTCGTGCGGTACGGCCTGTATGTAACCGCCGTCACGGCACCAGGGTAGCACACGTCACCGCCGCACGACGAGCTTGCGCACTTGGGCCGTGCGCTCCGTCCCGTCCCACAGCTCCACCACCGCGAGGTAGAGCCCGTTGGCCACGGGCTGAGCTTGAGAATCTTCCAAAGCCCAGCGCAGCGTGCCCGTTTCGGACTCACCATGATAGATCAGCCGCCCTCGTAGATCGAAGACCCGCACGGCGACCCGCGTGCCCAGCGGCCCAGAGAACTCGATCGTTCTGTGCAGAGCACGCACGCGCAACGGGGTCAGCGTCTTCGTAGCCAGCGTGGGCAGGGGCACTTCAAAGCAGAACATCTCCGTGCGCACGCCGATGGCGAACTCCGCAATCCATCGAACATCTGTGACGTCAATGTTCTCGGCGCTCCCCGGAGCGGGCTGACAGGGAGCACGCACATCAGCGGCCCAGCGCGCTAGTCCGTCTAAGTCGCGCAGCCCCACGATGAACTCCGCCGCGAGCTTGGCGTCAATAATATCTACGTCGCCGTCGTTGTCCACGTCGCCCTTCTTGCGCGTGGGCACTGGGGGCTGCGCCGTGACCTTGACCGTGTCAGACCCCGTTGCCCCGTCGGGATCAGTGACGACCAGCTCGATAATATACTCGCCCGCAACGTCGGGGGTGAACGTCGGCCGAGCCGTGTCCGCGTCCGTCAGCTCAGCGGCGCTCCCTTCAGGAGTCGAGACGAAGCGCCATTGGAACGTGATGGGGTCGTCATCGGGATCTCTCGATTGGCCGCCATTGAGCGTCACGAGCGTCCCCACAGTCACCGTCTGATCGGGCCCGGCGTTAGCGATGGGCGGCTGATTGGGCGGCGCCGGCGGGCCAAAGCGACTCCCGAAAAAGATATGCGCTTCGCCGGAGTCGGGCTTCAGATTCTCTTCCCCGTCGGCGTTGAGCGCGCCCAAGATCACTTCCGCAAGGCCATCCCCGTCCAAATCCCCAGCGATTGCCGCGCTCCCCAGACGATCATCGGCTTCTGCTCCTACAAAGACTGCCGCTACCGGCGCGTCTCTCGCAGCCAGATCAATCGTTCTGGGCAGAGGGCTTTGCCCTAAGATCAGATACGCCTCGCCGGCGTTGCGGCGCTTGTTCTCCGGCCCGTCGGCGGAGTCCGCCCCAAGCACCATATCCCGGTAGGGATCATCAAATGTTGCTCCGCCGATCTGCCCCGACGCCACCGCCCGACCCAGTCGATCCCCAGCTTCAGCCCCGTAGATGATCATATCGTACTGCCCGACGGCGAAGTCATAGACGCCTTGCAACAGCGCGCCGCCGCGCAGCACATAGACCTCACCGGAGCTAGGACGCTTGTTCTGTGGACCATTGGCTCCGGGAGCGCCAATGATGACATCGGCGAAGCCGTCGCCGTCCAGATCGCCCACGGCCACCGAAACCCCTAAAGTGTCCCCAGCATCGGCCCCGTAGATATGCACATCAGGGCGGTTCTTCGCTAGATCAATTCTTTCGGAGAGCGCCGTCGAGCCGAAGAAGATATAGACCTCCCCAGAATTATTGCGCCCGTTGTCGGGGCCGTCGGCTTGGGGCGCAGCGATGATGAGATCGTCGAAGCCGTCCCCGTTGACCTCGGCGCTCACCACGACGCTGCCGACTTGATCGGTCGCATTTCTTCCGAAGATCGTCATATCGGCGTTGCGCCGCGCAAGATCTATTGCCCTTGGGAAGCTAGTGCTGCCGAAGAAGACGTAGACTTGACCAGCGTTGGCCCGCTCCTTGCGCGGCCCGTCGGCGTCGGTCGCCCCAATGATTAAGTCAGCGATGCCGTCGCCGTTGAGGTCGCCCGTCGCTACCGAAGCCCCGAAGCGATCCCCAGGGGTCTCGCCGTGAATGGTGAGGTCTTGGTCGCCGTCGAAGATATCTATGAGTTTATTGGGGTTTGGACGCCCGTAGATCACATAGACCGCGCCGGCGTCGCGGCGGCGTTCGGGAAGTCCATCGGGGCCGTCCCCACCCGCCGCGCCAATAATTAAGTCGAGCTGCCCATCGCCGTTAATATCCCCGACGGCGACGGACGTGCCCAGCATATCCCCCGGGCGCGCCCCCGTCACGACCATATCCGCGTGGGATTTGGCCAAATCATAGATATTCTCCAACGACGAGCGCCCGAAGATCACGTAGACTTTGCCGGCGTCACGACGATCTCCTTCTTCGACATCAGCAGCAGGATCGCCCAAGATTAAGTCAGCGAAGCTGTCGCCGTTGACGTCGCCTATGGCGATCGAATTGAAGTCTGTCAGAAAATCCTTGGCATTCGCTCCGAAGATCGTGATGTCTTGATTTGCATCGGCGATATCGAGCACCACGGGACTCGCCCCACCCCCAACCCCAAGGAGCACCAGCACAACCAATATGGGCACCGCACGTCGGAGAGCAGCGGGCTTCACGGTAAACCTCCTTCGCAGATCAGCATCGTCAA
Source organism: Candidatus Bipolaricaulota bacterium (assembly GCA_023512665.1). Lineage (GTDB taxonomy): Bacteria > Bipolaricaulota > Bipolaricaulia > RBG-16-55-9 > DRXL01 > JANXCC01. The sequence continues at coordinate 6,096 of JAILZC010000062.1, forward strand.
AGAGTTCATAGTGTCTTATGAGCCTGAAGAGTGCACGACGCACCAGCAACCCATAATCATTTGGGATCCATTAAACAT
>JAILZC010000063.1 GCA_023512665.1 Candidatus Bipolaricaulota bacterium
CGGCCGCACCGTCGAGGCCACCGACCGGCACGTCCACTCCCTGCACGCGTACTTCCTGCGGCCCGGTGACCCGTCGGTGCCGATCATCTACGAGGTAGACCAGATTCGCGACGGCGGCAGCTTCACCACGCGCGTGTACCCCCCGGCACGCCCTTGGAATTTCGGCCCCAGCTCCGTAAATAATTTCTCGGTGAGCGCGGGGTCTTGCAGGACAGAGAACGCCAAGCGCCGCGCATGGGGATCGTTGCGCTTAGCCCACGTCACCAAGCGTTCCGCGAGCCGCGCGCTCTCCTTGGCCCGCGCCACGGTCGTGTCCACCTTGCCGTGGTCAATCAGCTCTTTCACTAGATTGGCCAAGAGCGCCTTGCGATGCTCCGGAGCCCGATTGAGCTTGCGAAATTTCTTCTTGTGCCACATAGGCTCTCAACTCCGCTTGACCGAGCTTTTGAGCTGATACCCCAGCTCCTCTACACGCTCGATCACCTTCTGTAACGTTTTCTCGCCAAAGCCGTGGATGTCCTTCAGCTCTTCACGAGACTTCTGCAACAGGTCTTTCAATGTGATGACGCCCTTGTTCTCCAAGAGATTGCACGCGCGCTTGTCAAAATCTATATCTTCTAAGCGCTTGTTCAGCTCCTCCGGCTCGACGACCGTTGACTCTGCGGCCCCGACCGGTAGCGTAAACAACTCGAAGTGCCCGATCAGAATCTGCGAGGCCTGCTGGAGCGCCTCGTCGGGGCGGACGCCGCCGTTCGTCTCCACCACGAGAGTGAGCCGGTCGTAATCGGTGCGCTCGCCCACGCGCGTCGGCTCTACAGTAAAATTGACGCGCTTCACCGGGGAAAAGTCCGAATCCACGGCGATAATCCCCAGCGGCATATCGCCCCGCTTGTTGCGCTCCGCAGGACGATAGCCAAATCCCGGCTCCACTTCCATGTCGAGCACGAGCTTGCCCTTCTGGTCTACGGTAGCGATGACGTGATCGGGGTTCATCACTTCTAGTCCTTTGGGGAGTTCGATATCCCCAGCGGTGATCACGCCCGCGCCCTCGTGCTGGATATAGACGTGCTTCGGCTCGCCGTCGGTCAGACGAAACGCGATCTCCTTGAGATTGAGGATGATCTCCAGCACGCTCTCTTTGACGCCCTCGATCGTGTCGTACTCGTGATACTTCCCGTCGAAGCGCACCCGTGTGACCTCTGCTCCCGGAATGGAAGAGAGCAGAACCCGCCGCAACGCGTTTCCCAGCGTCGTGCCATAGCCGCGCTCCAGCGGCTCGACCACAAAGACGCCTCGGGTGGGCGTCAACTCGTCCACCCTGATCTTCGGCTTCACTAGCTCTGCTCGCATAGTCCCCCTTACCGTGAGTAGAACTCCACGATCAAGTGCATCTGCAGCTTGTGCTCCAGCTGGTCTCCTTTGGGGCGATCCAACACGTGAATGCGCCCGTCGGTGCGCTCTAGCCACGGCGGGACGGACCCCCGCCCCTTGGTCTCTAGTAAGGCTTTGATGCCGGGCTTTTGAGCGGCATTGGGCTTGAGGGCGATCACGTCTCCGGGGCGCACCAAGAACGACGGCATATTCACGCTGCGTTCGTTCACTACGAAGTGCCCGTGGGTGACGAGCTGGCGGGCTTGATCGCGCGAGACCGCCAATCCCCCGCGATAGACAATATTGTCCAGCCGGCGCTCTAATAGCTCCAGCAAAAAGTCCCCGGTGACGCCCTTGACGCGCTTGGCCCGCTCGACATAGCGTCGGAATTGCTCCTCGCGCAGCCCGTAGATCCGCTTCACTTTCTGTTTCTCCCGCAAGTGAATCCCGTACTGGCTCATCTTGCCGAACTTGCGCTGGTGCATCCCTGGGGCGTAGGGCCGACGCTCCACGGGGCATCTCTCGCTGTAGCACTTGTCGCCCTTGAGAAAGAGCTTCTCGCCCTCGCGACGACACAAGCGGCACTTCGCTTCTGTATAGCGTCCCATACTCCTCCGTTCAGAATAGTATCAAAATTATATCAATGCAGATGATGCTCGGAGCTGTGCGAGACCGGCGTGACGTTCTTGACGTCCTCGACACGAATACCAGACCCCTTCAGGGTGTTCACGACGGAGTTGCGCCCTTGCCCCGTCCCGTTGATCGTGACGATCAAGGAGCGCACCCCGAGCTCGCGCATCTTGGCGATGAGCGACTCACAGGCGAGCTGGGCCGCGTAGGGCGTGCCCTTCTTGCTCCCCTTGAAGCCGCGTGTGCCGGGACTGGCCCAGGCTAAGACATGGCCGTCTAGGTCCGTCAGCGTCAGAATCGTATTATTAAACGTCGAGTGCACATGGAGCCGTGCGCGGTCTACTTTGCGGGCCACAGGATCACCTCACTCTCACTTGCGCTTGCCGGCCTTGGCCGGGCGCGGGCCTTTCCAGGTTCGGGCGTTGCTGCGCGTCTTCTGGCCGCGCACCGGCAACCCCACCGTGTGCCGTACACCGCGATAACACTTGATCGTCTTCAACCGGGCAATGTCGTTCGAGACCTTCCTGCGCAGGTCGCCCTCGACTTGATATTTCGTCTCGATCTCCTTGCGCAGGGCGGTGATCTCCTGCTCGGTCAAGTCGCGCACCTTCTTGTCCAAGGCGATCTTCGTCTGGTGCAGGATGCGGCGCGACAACGGGGTCCCGATCCCGTAGATATACGTGAGTGCAATCTCTATGCGTTTATTGCTGGGCAGATCTACTCCGGCGATTCTGGCCATGCTCAGCCCTCCTCTTCAATTCGCTGTTCATTAGCACCCCTGGCGCTGCTTATGCTTCGGGTTCTTACAGATCACCATGACGCGCCCACGACGGCGCACGATCTTACACGAATCACAGATCTTCTTGACGGAACTGCGCACCTTCATCTTGGGGTCACCTCACATCTCCCTTTACTCGCGATAGATGATCCGCCCGTGGCTGAGATCATACGGCGAGAACTCCACGGTTACTTTGTCCCCTGGCAGGATTTTTATATAGTGCTTGCGAATCCGCCCGGAAATATGACAGAGTGCTTCCGTGCCGTTCTCAAACCGCACCCGAAACATCGAGCCCGGATAGGCTTCTACAACCTCGCCACGGCGCTTGATGAATTCACTCTTGCCAATAGACCTTCACCTCGACACGGCTCCCCCAACGGTAGCGGGCTCAAAGACCCCCAGCCCCAGCAGATCCGGCGGGGCATGCTCGCGCACTAAGACCATCGCTTCAAAGTGAGCCGCAACGGTCGCTCCCGGGGCGACCGCCGTCCAGTTGTCTTCTAAAACTTCGATCTCGATCAAATCGTTCTCGCCGTCGGCCACCATGGGCTCGATGCAGATGACCATGCCCTCGCGCAGCAGGGGCCCCTGCCCGGGGGAGCCGTAATTGGGCACTTGTGGCTCCTCGTGCATCTGCCGTCCGATCCCGTGCCCGACAAAGTTCGTGACCACCGACAGTTCGTGACTGTTGACATACCGCTGAATCGCGGAGGAAATATCGCCCACGCGGTTCCCCCCGCGCGCAGCTTCAATGCCCTTCCATAAAGCCTCTTGAGCCACCCGCACGACACGCGCCTCGTGGGGCGCGCGCGGGGCCTCTTCAATAATAACCGTTGTGGCCAAGTCCGCGCAAAACCCCTGACGGATCATGCCGATATCTATCGAGAGCACGTCGCCGGGCTTGAGAATTCTCTCTGCTTTGGGGATGCCATGCACGACCTCCGCGTCGAGCGACGTGCAGATATTCGCCGGGTAGATATATCGCCCGACGCGATACCCCTTGAATGAGGGCCGGCCACCCGCATCAGCGATGAGGCGTCCTGCGAGTCTATCTAAGTGCAGCGTCGAGACGCCCGCACGGGCTTCTCTCACTACTCTCTCTAAAATCTCTTGCAGGATCTGGGCATTCTCCCGCAAGATCGCGATCTCTGATGGGCTCTTAAGCTTGATGGCCATAGTCACTCCAGGGCCTTGCAGGCCGCACGATAGACCGTCTCGATGTCGCCGCGCGCGTCAATCTCGCGGAGCACGCTGCGCGCGCGATAGAATTCTACCAGAGGCCCGATCTCGCGCGCGTACTGCACGTCAATGCGATGCGCGATCACTTCGGGGGTATCATCGGTGCGTTGCGTGAGCGCTCCATGACAGAGATCACAGAGCGCATCGTTCTTGGGCGGGCTGGAGAGCAGATTATAGACGCGCCCACACTGCGAGCAGACACGGCGCGCGCTCAGCCGCCGCACGATCTCGTCGCGATCCAGGCGAAAGTGCAAGGCCCGATCTACCTCCGTGACGCTCTCTAAAATCTGTGCTTGCTTCACGTTCCTGGGGAAGCCGTCGAGCACGAAGCCCGTCGTCCCCTGAACCCGATGCTTGATCATCTCCGCGACTACTTGATCCGGCACCAGTTCGCCACGGTCCATAAAGCGTTGGGCTTCTCTCCCCAGCGCCGTGCGATTCTGCACCTCACTGCGCAACAGATCGCCCGTGGAGATATGGGGCACGCCGAGCGATGCTGCGAGACGCACGGCTTGGGTCCCCTTGCCCGATCCTGGTGGCCCCAACAAGACGATCCGTCGCGCCCCCATAGCGTCTAAATCCGCCGTCCCAGGGCCGCACCCTTGGAGATCAAGCTCTCGTAGCGGCGCTCCACCATGTGCGCCTCGATCTGCTTGATTGTATCTACACCCACGCCCACGACGATGAGCAGCGATGTGCCTCCTAAGAAGAAGGCCGTCAGCCCGCTCACATTCGTGATGATCATCGGGAGCAGTGCGATGATAATCAAAAAGATCGCGCCGATGAACAGCAGTCTGCCCTGGACGGACTCGATAAAATCGGTCGTAGGCTTGCCCGGACGAATCCCCGGCACAAACCCGCCCCACTTGCGTAAATTATCCGCAAGATCTCTGGGGTTGAAGACAATCGCGCTGTAAAAGTATGTGAAGAAGAAAATTAGAATCGCCGTCAAGATCATATAGAGCGTATACCCGCTTGACAGATCGGTTGCCAGCCAATTTAAGAAATCGCCCATGACGTTCAGCCAGTCGCGGCTGGCAGCCCTGGTGAAGGTGATCCCATGCACCGTCGTTGTATTCCCCACGCTGGTGAGGGCTGTGAAGTTCTCGGCAGTCTCGCCTAAAGAGACGGTCTTAGGTTTATTGGGGTCTACGGGGATAATGACGCGACTGCTCTTGGTCTCAGCGAAGCCGGGCTGTTGCTTATTCAGCGCATCGGCGAGGGCTTGGGCGACTGTCTCGCTGCTTTGACCCGGCGCTAGGGCGATCTGCACCAATTGGCCGTCTACTTTCACGAAGAGCTCTCCCCCTTGACTCTGGCCGGAGATCTCTACAGCGATGCGCCGCTCCGCGGTCAGATTGGCCCACCACTCGGTGCGCTCAGCAAACTGAAAGATCGTCTGGGGGATGGCGAGCAGCGCGACGGCAAAGATAATGGGGATGACGCCTCCTTGGTTGACTTGCAAGGGCAGGAACGTGCTGTGACCGCCGTAGACGCGCCCCTTGACCATGCGCTTGGCATACTGAATGTCAATGCGGCGCGCCCCAAGCTGCACCATCACGATGCCTGCTGTGACGAAGACGAAGACGGCTATGAGTATAGGGAGCCACAGCGCGTTCATGGGGTTCGGATTATTGGTGATCTCGACCCACAGGGTGCCGGCGTAGCGAGGGTAATCGGCGAGGATGCCGACCATAATGATCATTGAGATACCTCGCCCGATGCCGTTCTCCGTGAGGCGCTCCCCCAGCCACATCAGGAACATCGTCCCGGTGGTGAGCGTGACAATCGAGATGAACATAAACCCCAAAAAGCTCTGGCCGGGTTGCACCAATTCCTGAGAGTAAATGAGATAGCTTGTGCCGGCGGCTTGGATGAACGCCAGCCCCACGGTCGCGTAGCGCGTGATCTTATTGATCACGCGCCGCCCTTCTTCTCCTTGCTGTTGGAGCTCTTTGAGTTTGGGGATGACCGCGACGAGCAAGCTCAAGATGATCGAAGCATTGATATACGGGATGACGCCCAAGGCGAAGATCGAGAAGCGTTCCAGCGCTCCTCCGGTGAACGCGCTCAAGAACTGCCCCAGCT
>JAILZC010000064.1 GCA_023512665.1 Candidatus Bipolaricaulota bacterium
GTATGTCATTGTGCTGGATGGCGCGCACAACCCGCACGCGATCCTGGCTCTCGTGGACGATCTGCGGCGCTACCGCGCCAAATATGCTCTCACAAAGAGCACGCTGCTCTTTGGCGTGCTCAAAGATAAAGCGTATCAGACGATGGCAGAGATACTCTTCCCCGAATTCGACGAGATCGTCTTAGTGAAGCCGGACTCGCCTCGCGCCCTCGACCCCGCTGTGCTGCGCCGCTTCTCCCCAGCGGGTAAGATATACCCAGACCTCGAGGCAGGGCTGGCGGCAGCGCGCGCTTCTGCCCCCGACCTGCTCTGCGTGACCGGGTCGCTCTATCTGGTCGGCGCGATGAAGCGTTTGCTATGAGAGACTTGCTCCCTCGGACGATCACGGCGGTGATCGCCATCGCGATCGTTGTGACAGCCCTGGCGCTGGGATGGGTATGGCAGAGCATCTGGCCGGTGGCGCTCCTGGGGGCGTTTGTCGTGGGGGTCGCCTCGTGGGAGTATGTGCAACTCTTGGAGCGCAACGGCATCCTCCTGAATCGCTTGGCTTTTATCAGTTCGGCTGTGCTGGTGATCCTGGCCTACGGGACGCCGGAGGCTGCGTTCGGTGATCTGGTGCTGTGGACGGCGCTTGTCTTCCCCATTGCGCTCTATCTCTTTGACCCCGATGCGCTCAGAAAGATTCTCGCGACGATGGGGGGAATTATCTATATTCCCTACCTGTTGCACTTCTTCTATCCCCTCTATCGGGCGGAGGGCGGTGCTGCCTATGGGCTGCTGGCGCTGGCACTCGTGTGGGGATATGATATCGGGGCGTATCTGGCAGGCTCAGCGTGGGGAAAGAGCCCCTTAGCCCCGACGATCAGCCCGCGCAAGAGCTGGGAAGGCGTCGCTGGAGGGTTTGTGCTCTCGCTGACTGTGGCAGCAATAGCGCCGATCTGGAAGGACTGGTGGGCCTCCTGGCCGCACATGATTGCCCTAGCAGGGATCACCAGCGCGCTGACACAATTGGGCGATCTCTTAGAGTCGCGCCTGAAGCGTTTCGCGCACGTCAAAGATACTGGGGGACTGATGCCCGGCCACGGCGGGCTGCTCGACCGCATAGACGGGCTGCTGTTAGCAGTCCCTGCGATCTATTTCTACTTTCATCTGGTGCTGCGATGGGTTTGACTACTATGAAGCTCCTTGTTCTCGGTGGCACGGTTTTTCTTGGTCGGCACATTGTCGAGACTGCGCTCGCCCGTGGGCACCAGGTCACGCTCTTCAATCGTGGCCAGCATAACCCTGAGCTCTTCCCGGAAGTCGAGAAGCTGCGCGGCAACCGCGACGGGCATCTAGAGGCCCTGCACGGCCGACGCTGGGATGCCGCGATTGATACGTGCGGGTACGTTCCAAGAGTCGTGCGCGCTTCTGCAGAACTGCTAGCCCACTCCGTCGAGCACTACACTTTTATCTCGAGCATCTCTGTCTACGCTGATTTCAGTGTGCTTGGCCTGAATGAGACTGCTCCCCTTGGAAGACTTCAGGACGAGACGGTCGAAGAGATCACTGGCGAGACATATGGTCCACTGAAGGCTCTCTGCGAGCAAGCTGCCGAGAGAGCAATGCCTGGGCGCGTGCTCATTATTCGTCCAGGGCTGATCGTCGGCCCGCATGATCCCACGGATCGCTTCACGTATTGGCCGTATCGAGTTGCCCAAGGCGGTGAAGTCCTCGCACCAGGCCGCCCAGATCGCCCTGTCCAGATCATTGATGTGCGCGACCTTGCAGAGTGGATCGTAAGAATGGTCGAAACTGGGAAGACGGGAACTTACAACGCTACCGGGCCAGACCATGCTCTCACGATGGGGCAACTTTTGGAGACATGCAAATCCGTTAGTCGGAGTGATGCGATATTCACATGGGTAGACGAAAAATTCTTGCTTGATGCGGGCGTGCAACCCTGGACAGAGCTACCTCTGTGGGTTCCTGATACCGAAGAGTACAAAGGATTTTCAGCAGTTGACTGCACGAGAGCGATCTTGGACGGATTAAGCTTTCGTCCCCTGGCCGAGACCGTTCAAGACGTGCTGGCATGGGTTGCGACTCGCCCTTCTGACGCACTATGGCAAGCTGGGCTCGCACGAGAAAAAGAACAAGAATTATTACACAAATGGCACAGCAAGATATGAAACCTGAAACGATCCTGCATGAAAACATTGGAGCTTCGCTCTTTTGTGCATCCAAGCTCGCAATAGAGTATGATAAAGAACTATGACGCTCCCGGAAAGGAGAGGACCGGACATGGCCATCAAGCCAAGGGGTGTGCTGCGCGAGTCGAACGAGTCTGTAGATTTTCTCTTACAAGAGTTTGAGGAGGCGTCTCGGGAGACCCTCTGTCTTCTAGAGAAGCTGAAGAAAACTGACGAATCTGATCCTGAGCGCGACAGACTCGAAGGAGCCTTCTATGGAGCCTTGGTAGATCTACGAGATCACGTGCGTGACCTTGTGCGGGCCTGGGATGCTTTGACGGATTCTCTCCCTGACAATCAAGGGTAATGGGACGCCGGAAGGATCTCCGAAAAAAGATCAAGGGGTTAGAAGAAGTGATACGTCGCCATCAAGAGAAAATCGCTGAAGAGAAAGCTAAACCTTCTCCAAACTGGCGCTATATCGCTTACTGGGAGAAGGAGATCTTGAGCCGGGAACGTGACATCGAACGGCTTCGTAAACGACTTGGTGAAGATGATTGACCCGATCTTGCGCGTGGAGAACGTGCACAAATCCTTCGACGGCACCAAGGCTGTAGATGGCGTTAGCTTCGAGGTGCAGAAGGGCGAGATTTTCGGGCTGCTCGGCCCCAACGGCGCCGGCAAGACGACTCTCATCCGAATGATCTTGGGGATCTTTCAGCCCGATTCGGGAGGGATCAGATTTTCGTTCTCGCCCGATGGGAGATTGCTCCCGGAGCGCGTAGGGTATCTTCCCGAAGAGCGCGGCCTGTACGACAACAGAAAAGTCTGCGACACGCTGGTCTTTCTCGCGAGTCTCAAGGGCATGGATGCGCGGCTCGCGCGCGAGCGCGCCTTCTTATGGCTCCAGCGCCTCCAGCTCGAGAGATATTTTTATCGCAATATCCGCGAGCTTTCTAAGGGGATGCAGCAAAAGATTCAGTTCATCGCCGCGATCTTGCATGAGCCGAAGCTCGTCATCTTAGACGAGCCATTCGCAGGGCTTGATCCGGTCAATCAAGACGTCTTTCGTGAGCTCATTCGAGAGCTGAAAGCTCGAGGGACCACTATTCTCTTGTCAGCTCATCAGATGCATCTGGTCGAAGATTTAGTAGACCGCATCTTTCTCATCAACAAAGGGCGCCAGATTCTCTACGGGGAGCTCCGCGAGATCAAGCGCAGCTGGAGAGAAGATTGGGTGACGCTCGACTTTCGCGGCGACGGGGAGATTCTCAAAAATAGCCTATTGGTAAAGTCAGCCCAGATCGAGAACGGGCGGGCCCAGCTCATTTTACGAGAGGGCGTGCGCCCCGAAGAGTTTTTCGCTGAGGTCTCAGGGAAGATTGAGATCGAAGAGATCGCGATTCGCAAGCCCCCCTTGCATCATATCTTTGTGGAGCTAGTGACGCGAGGGTGAGGGCCATGTGGACTGTAGCGCGCTGGGAATTCATACAGAACCTCAAGAGCAAGGCATTTCTCATTGCGACCTTTGCGACGCCGCTCTTTTCGCTCGGGCTGATCGCCCTGGTGCTCGTGATCGCGCGCACGGCTGAGCGAAGCCCAGAGGCTCGTCTTGCAGTTCTCGATCGCGCTGGGGTCTTTGCCGAGCTGAGTGAGCAGCTTCGCGACTCGGGCTATAAGATCGTACTCTTCAGTGGCTCGGAGTCTGAGCTGCCCGCGCGGATGCAACGTGGCGAGTTTGACGGGTATCTCGTCATTGAGTCGGATTTCTTTGAGAGCCGTCAAGCGCGCTACGTCCCTAAGCCTCGCCAAGCGTTCGGCATTAATATTCAAGAACTGCGGTCCCAGGGGGTGCCGCGCCCCGTGCGCGAGGCGCTCTCGCATGTTCTGCTGCGCTCTGAACTGCAACAGCTCGGTCTCCCCCTAGAACGCGCAGCCCAGCTCAGCCAAGGCGTCCAGATTTCTGTCGAAGCTGCTCCCGAAGCCGCAACGGAGCAGCTTCGCGCTGGGATCACCATCGGCGTAGGGTTTGCGATCATCATGCTTTTGCTCTTTATCACTATGAACTCGATCACGTGGATCATGTACGGGGTGATCGCGGAGAAGCGCAATCGTGTCGTCGAGCTGGTGCTCTCTTCGATCCGCGCGCATGAGCTGATGACGGGCAAGATTGTGGGACTTGGGGGCTTGGCTCTCTTGCAAGCGTTCATCTGGGCTGTGGTGGGCCTGACGATAATTTTTATCGGCGGGCCGTCTGTGGGGCTGCCAACTTCCGTGATCAGCTTGGCGATCCTGCCCTTCTTGGCATGGGAAAAGATTCTCTTATATGTAGCGTATTTTGTGCTGGGGTATCTCTTCTTAGCGTCGCTGACCGCAGCCGTGAGCGCCACACTGAGTGACGATCTGCAGAGCGCGAGTTCTTTCGGGATGTCGTTGGTCTTTTTGCCCCCGATCTTGCCGGTGATGCTCTTCTCGTTGGTTTTGAGCAATCCCGATCATATCGCGTTGAGAATCATCAGTTTCTTCCCGCCGTCTACGCCGGGGATGATGATTCTGCGCACCGCTGTGAGTTCCGTGCCGTGGTGGGAGATCCTCCTCTCTGTGATCGTCTTGGCGGCAGCGACTTATGGGATGATGCGTCTTGCGGGGAAGATCTTTCAAATCGGGATTTTAATGTACGGCAAGTCCCCGACGCTTAAAGAACTGTGGCGCTGGGCGAAGGGCTAGCGCAGCTCTTCGTCGAGCTGTCTGAGCAACTCTTGAGCCCTCCGTGAGAGATTCTTGGGCACTTGCACCTTCACCGTGACGTATTGGTCGCCCTTGCCCCAGCCCTGCAGATGGGGAATCCCCTTCCCTGAAAGCTTAAATGTCTCTCCAGATTGTGTTCCTGCTGGGATCTTCAGCTCTTCTTCGCCATAGAGCGTGGGCACCTTCACCCGCGCCCCCAAGGCCGCTTGGGTAAATTTGATGGGCAGCTCAACGTAAATATCGTCGCCCTGGCGCCGGAAGATCGGGTGCGGGCGCACTTCGACTGTAATATAGAGATCGCCCGCAGGGCCGCCCTCGAGCCCAGCGTTGCCCTCGCCCGCAAGACGCAACCGCGAGCCCGTGTCCACCCCCGGCGGAATCTTGACCGAAAGCTGACTCTCGACCTTGACCCGCCCAGAGCCATGACACCGCCGACAGGGATTCTCTATGATCTCGCCCGTCCCACCACAGCGCCCACAGGTGCGGATGTTCACAAAGCTCCCTAGCAGCGTCTGCTGGCGATACTGAATCTCCCCACGCCCATTGCAGTCGGGGCACTTCGTGCGCTGCGTCCCCGGCTCGACCCCTGTCCCACGACAGGCGTCACACGCGATATATCTGGGCACGGTGAGCTTCATCTGAGCGCCAAAAGCCGCGTCCTCTAAGTTAATTCTCAAGCGATACTCTAAGTCCTCGCCGCGTTGGGCGCGGCTGCGCCGCCGCTCGCGCGTGGTGCGCGTGCGCAGCCCCTCCCCAAAGAACATATCAAAAATATCTTCAAACGCTGAGCCGAACCCGAACTCTTCAAACGCCTCGCGTGCCCGCCGGAAATCTCGCAGGTCGAAATCGAAGCGCTGCTCCGGCCCGACATGCCCGAAGCGATCATACTGGGCGCGCTTGTCGGGGTCGCTCAGCACCTCGTACGCTTCGGCAGCCTCTTTGAACTTTTCCGGGTCGCCGCCCTTGTCAGGGTGATATTTTTTCGCGAGCTGCCGAAAGGCTTTCTTGATCTCTTCTTGCGAAGCGTCGCGCGAGACGCCTAAGATCGAGTAATAGTCCTTCTTGGCCATAGAGCGCTTCTGGTGGGGGGGGGGGGGGGGGGGCGGGGGGGGGGGGGGGGGGGGGGGGGGGGGGGGGGGGGGGGGGGGGGGGGGGGGGGGG
>JAILZC010000065.1 GCA_023512665.1 Candidatus Bipolaricaulota bacterium
ATCATGGGCAGATCGCTCCCGGCGAGGGCCCGCTCAAAGCCCTCCATAAAACGCTCGTCCACTAAGACCAGCGCGACATCGGGCATGGCGCGAATCCGCGCCACGATATGCCCGATCTCGTCCTGAGCGCGAATCTCAAAGACGGCGATGCCCGCCAAGCGGAAGCCATCGGCCAGCTCTGGAGGAGCGACGATGACCGGCTTCATGCCAAGACCTCCAACGGGATGAGATTCTCTTCGATCTGGGCGCGCGGGGCGTGGCGTGCCAGCCCGCTGGCGATTACGCGGAGGTTGGTCATCTCGGCGCTCTTGCGCCAGATATAGCCCAGAGCCATCTGGATGTCAAAGAACCGCCCTAGATCAAGACGGCAGAGCTCGGCGTACAAGAGGTTCTCTAAGCGCTCTTGGAGGCGCGGGGCGCTCCACTGCTCTTGAGGTGCGCCGATCTTCCGAAAGTACGGCGTGCGCGCCAACTTGCCCCAAAAATCGCTCACGTCGGCAGCAGCGAGCAGCGTGCGCACGGCTTCTGGGGAGAGATGGCGCCCGCCCTCTACGATATAGCGATATTTCTCGTCGGACTGCACCTGAGATTCGACGACCCGCAGCGCATAAACTAAATTGAGGATATCGGCTTCAGTGCCCAGGGCCTCTTGGACGATCTGGGCGTTCTCGTCAGAACGCTCTTCGAGAACAGAGCGAGCGTGCGCAAAGTAGAACGAGTCGAGGGCGTGCTCCAGCAGCGCGAGCTTTCCCGTGCGCTCGTACTCGGGGAAGACGGCAGCCACGGGCTTGTAGTAGCGATTGCCGGTGCTCAACAGATAATCGAGCACGCCGCGCAGGGTCTCGCGCTGGAGCAGCTCGTGGTAGAATTCTGGGGGATAGAGAAGAGTTGGGTAGAGATTTTTCCCCATCTCTTCGGGGGAGGCGCCGACGTGAAAGCCGCGCAGGATCGTTTTGAGATTGAAGACCTCAAAGCGTTCTAGGACGATCTCGATGAGCCGGCGCGGGTCTTCCGGGGCGATGCGCACCAGGTGCGCGAAGAGGCGCTGGCCGTTGTGCATGACTGCTCGCTCGATCAGCTCATACCCGGAGAATTCTACCGAGCAGCGTTCGATCTCCGGGGCATAGTCGGTGTCGCCCAAGGCCGTGATGAGCTGCGTGAGCTCACGCAGCTCCAGCAGCGCGAGAAGCTGCTGGGGCTTGAGCAGCTTGGCCAGCATCACCCGGACGCGCGTGTTGAGATATTCATACGACATGGCTGATCAGTGTGTCAGCGCCCGCCCCAGCTCGGCGCGGTACCGCGCGCGCAGGGTGGCAAGACGAGTCTCCAGACGATTGTCTACGACGAGATCGCCGCGCTCGTTGGTCGCCACGATGCCGCCCACAGTGGAGACGGGTTCGCCGAGTCCATGGCGCGTGTTCTTGAGCAATTCCTGGACGAGTTTCTGGTCTTCTGGAGCGGCGTGGACGATCAACGGGCCGGGGATAGCCTGCTCGGCCTCATGGAGGCAGCGGTGCAGAAATTTTTTATATCGTTCTTGATCTGCGCGTAGGTGAGCCATCTCCTCAGCGAGCTTTTTGAACAGCCCTTCGATGACGGAGTTTTTCGCCCGGAGAAACTCGGCGCGGGCTTGGGCGTGCGCCCGACTGAGAGCCGCGCGGCGCTCCCGCTCAAGCTGCGCTTCAAGCTCTTGGAGCGCGCGCTCGCGCTCGTGCGCGATCTCACGTTCTGTTTGGGCGAGCAGTTCCTGGGCTTGGTGCTCGGCGTGCTCCAAGAGCTCTCGAATTTTGCGCTCGCCCTCCTGCTCGATCTGCCGTAAGAGCTCCATGGGTCACAGCAAGAAGACGACAACGAACCCGAAGATGACCATCGTCTCGGGAAGGGCGACAAGGACCACGGCACCCACGAAGTTCTTCGGGTCTTCGGCCATAGCGGCGGCAGCCGCCGGACCGATGCGCGATTGCGCGATCGCCGTGCTCAGCGCTCCGCCGACGAACGCAATCGCCGCCGCGAGGGCTTTGAGCCCCCCTGCCAGCGGGTCCTCAGCATACTGGGGCAGCTCCTGGGCCAGCCCGATCAGACATGCCCCAAGCACGACGACGTTGAAGACGACCACGGCTACTGCGAGCTTTTTCATAGACATCTCCTCCTTCAGAGTGATTTAGATCTCGCGAAACGGCTCATACTTGCGCCCGCCCAGCTCCAAAAATTTCTGGAAGAACTCGACGTAGTGCAACCGTGCCGACTGCACCGTGGACTCGAAGATCGCCAGCCCTATATTGGCCGCGTGCGCTACGATCCCGATGAGCACCGCGAGAAAGACGTTGTGCAGCGCATGGCCCGCTTCGTTGATCAGCTCGGCGATCTTCAGCCCGACTAAGCCAAATCCCATCAACCGCGCGTAGGAGAGGATATTGCCCACATAGCTGACAAGCTCCAAGACCCCGATCGGCCCCTCGCTCATCACTAAGAGTACAATCGCGACGGCGAGCAGGGCGAAGCTGGGGGTCTTGAAGACCTCCGGGAGCTGGCCGGCCAACGCCCCGACGCTCAACCCAAGGCCGACCAACGCTCCAAGAGCTGCGAGCTTGGCGAGGGCGTGCTTCTTATGCCTCTCCCGGAGCGCGTTGATCGCCCCAAGCACAAAGCCCAAAAAGATCTGAGTCGCCCCCAAGGCTACACAGAAGAGCAAGAGCTCGTTGGTCTGCTCGCCACGCTTGAAGTGTGGGTACGGCAAGATAAACCCAAAGAGTTCGGCAAAGATCGCCCCGAAGAAGATCGTGGAGATGGCGCAGTGCATCGCGATCTGCCCTGCGTTCTTGGCAAGCTCGGCGTGCGCAAACCGGCGGCGCAGCCACAGCCCCACTAGCCCGATCACCGCGCCGTAGCCTATGTCCCCAACTATAGTCCCAAAGAAGAGCGGGAAGAAGAAGCTCACGAACGGGACGGGGTCAATCGTGCCGTACCTGGGCACGCCCATGATCGAAAGGAAGAGCTCATAGGGCCGAGACCAATTAGTATTTTTGAGCGCCACGGGGATCTCCTCTGAGGAAGCCGGCTGCGGGTCTGGACGCACGACGATCCCCGGAAATTGTTCGCGCAATCTCTGGGCGAACGGTTCGTATTCGTCTGCGGGGAGCCAGCCCGCGATCACCAGCGTATAGTCAGTGTACCCGAATTGGGCCAGTGCGTCCAGCTGGGCGATTCTGTTCCCTAGCGCGCGCTCTAAGGCCAGCAGGTGTGGGCTGTGCGCGTGGCCCAGCTCCGCCAGGGTGCGCTCGATCTCGCGCAGCCGCGCCGGGCCCTCGGCCAGATCGCGCTTGAGGAGGGCTATCGCTTCTGGGAGCGGGGTATCGCTGGGGATATGGGCGGGCCAGGCCAGAGGGCGAATCCCCTTAGCTTCCAAGTATTCTCGCACCGCCGGAGCGTATTCACTATCTACGCTCACCATCAGGGCGCAACGCTCTTGAGGGAGGGCGTGAGCTCGCACCACACATCGCCCCGGAAGATTCTTCTGCAAAAACTGCACGATCTCCCCTGAAGAGATCTCGCTTCCCCCAAGCCCGACGAGCAGTTCCCAGCCCGGAGGGTGGCTGATCTCACTGAGGAGCCTCTCTGTGACTTGGAGAATCTCCTCGAGGCGCGTCGCGGCGTCGAGGCGCTCCTGAACCTGACGGCGCTCCGCGATGAGCGGGCGCACGCGCTCCTCAAGATCGTGGATCTCTTGGGGGTCGAGCCAGACCTTCACCCCCGGCCCCTCTCCCCTCCGTTCACCCTCACCCCCGGCCCCTCTCCCCTCTGAGGGAGAGGGGAGCAGGGGTGAGGGGGTAAAGGCCAAGATCTCTTGGAGCCCCCGGACTTTGAGCAAGAGCCCTTCCAGCTCGTGGCGACTTGGCGCGAGGGCGCGGGTGGGAAGCTCAGTAACTGGCTCGATGTGGAGCACACCGAGGCGCTGGAGCGCCCGCACGAGCGTAGACTCGTGGTCTCGGGTGTAGAGCACGTAGACGCGGGCCATTCTGCGCTGCATGGTCGTTACTCGAAGAAGAGCTCCTGTCGCAGTCTTTCCCACAGGGGGGTCGAACGGGCTGTGGCGTGCTCGACAGCGTAGTGAGCGGCGGCGCGGCCTTCGGCAAGGATCTTGTGGACTTCCGTCTCATAGGCCGCACGAGCCTCAGCGCGACGACGCTCCCGCTCGCGCTGCAGCTCCTGCACCGCTTGCGCCCTCAGATGGGTCGCGCGCTCGCGCGCCTGCGCGAGGATCTCTTGGGCGCGCGCTTGCGCCTCCTCAAGGCGGCGCTTGATCTCCTTCTCCTTTTCGCGCACCAAGACGAGCTCAGTGAAACGCTCTTCTGGTGTGAGTTCCCGCTCGCGCTCCATAGCATACCCTCTCTGCCAACACGTGCCCGCGCTCGGTGCTCTTCGATGAAACACGGGACGGGCTGAAGTTGTGTTGAGTATATCAGACGGCGCTGGGGAATTCAAGCTAGGGCAACGCCCGCACGTGCGGCCAGCGCCACCAGGCAAGGATCCCAAACCCCAGACAGATCAGAGCCCCCAGCGAGAGCGCCATAGGCGCGCCGAGCTTCTCCGCCAGCACCCCAATCTGTAAACTGCCAAACGGCAGCATCCCCATGAACATGAGCGTATAGAGACTGAGAATCCGCCCGCGCAGCTCCCCGGGGACGATCGTCTGCAAGAGCGTGTTGGTCAAAGCGTTCTGGGTGATCAGCCCCCAGCCAAAGCCCACAAGCGCGATCAGCGAGAGCGGGAAGAGCTTCGACTGCGCGAAGATCAAGAGCATCACGGGGAAGACAAAATTCCCCATCGTGAGCAGAAACCCCTTGCGCTGGTAATTTCCCAATGAAGCTAAGATGAGCGCGCCAGAGAGCGCGCCCAGTCCTGCAGCGGCCATCAAGAACCCGTAGCCCTGCGGGCCCACTTTCAGAATCTCCCCGGCGTAGAGGGGCATGAGGGTCATATACGAGAACCCGAAGATGCTGGAGACTCCCAGGAGGCTGAGCAGGGCGAGCACGCGGGTATCGCGGCGGGCATAGTCCAGCCCGGCCCACAGACTCCTCCAGACGGATTCGTGATTGTGGGACGGGGCGTTGGGGTGGCGCTCCATGAGCAACAGGCCCACGATGACCCCCAGATATGAGAGGGCGTTGAGGGCGAAGCAAACCCCTACAGCGATCCGGGTAGCGGTGTCGGTGTCTATGGAGAACTGAGAGCTGATCCAGGCGCTCAGGGCCCCAAGCAGCGTCCCGGCCAGAGCCGGGCCGACGATGCGCGTGCTGTTGAACGCTGTGGAATTCAGAGCAATGGCGTTCATCAGGTCTTCTTTGGTGACGAGCTCATGGATGAGGGACTGGCGCGCTGGGGTATCGAAGGCATTGATTGTGCCCAGCAGAAACGCCAGAGCGATGACGTGCCACAGCTGCACGATGCCCGTGAGGGTGAGCGCAGCCAAGAATGTTGCTTGGAGGAGCGAGGCGCTCTGGGTGAGGAGCACGAGTCTCTGTCGGTCGAAGCGGTCGGCGGCGACGCCGCCAAGAAGCGTGAAGAGCAAGACGGGCAAGAACTGAGAGAAGCTGACTAGACCCAAGCTGAGGGCGGATTTGGTCAGCAGATAGACGAGCCAGCCTTGGGCGATGGACTGCATCCATGTTCCAGTCAAAGAGACGAGCTGGCCGGTCCAGAAGAGCCGGTAGTTTCTGTGGCGGAGGGCGCGGAAGGTTTTGGCGAGTCTAGCGCCGGCGAGGCCGGGGACGTGGACGCTATGGGGGGGGACGATGGGGTCAGTCTTTTGAGTGTGTTCTGTGGCTTCTTCGTGAGAGGTTTGGGTGCTCACGGGGGAATTATAGCGTACTATTTTTTCGTGTGCAATATTTTTCAATGCCACACTGGTTCAATAAAAGCGCGGTTGAGCAGTTCACGAGAGCGGGCTTTCATTGGGCAGCGCGACCCTTCCGCTTAAGTCGGCTCTTGCGAGCGTAAGCGGGATATTTGTCATAGACCTTCTCAAGAAGGGCTTTGTGATCGAGATGGCCGTAGG
>JAILZC010000066.1 GCA_023512665.1 Candidatus Bipolaricaulota bacterium
TGCTCCAGGGCCCATTCCCATCCCACCTCAGCCAATCGGTCCGCCTGATCGGCTCGCACCTGCCGCACAATCCGCTCGACCAGCGAGGCCGCGTCGTTGTGCCGTCCCTCTGCCGGCAGGCTCACCGCACGCGTTTCCATGTTGCATCCTTTCCGCGATCCGCCGTGAACGCGCTACACCGCCAGGTGTGCCACGGTCACGCCCTCCCCCCCTCGCGCTGGTCTGCCGTCTCAAAAGAGGTGACGAGCGGGTGGTTGGCCAGATGCTCGCGCACCACCCGCCGTAGCGTACCCGTGCCCTTGCCATGCACGATATACCCCCGCGTCAGCCCCGCCAGCACCAAGCGATCAAGATAGAGATCAAGCTCTCGGATGGCTTCGCTGACGGTCATCCCACGGACGTTGAGCTCCAACTGCGGCGCTGAGGTCGCCGTCGCCCACACTGAGACTTTCTGGCGCTCGCTCTCGCGCGCCCCTGTGAGCTGGGCTAAATCCGTGAGCTTGGCCCAGACGCGCAGCCCGCCCAAGTCTATCTCGATACGATCCCTATTGAGAATCTGGCGTACAATCCCCGCCCGCTTCGACCCCCGAAACTGCACCCGCATCCCCTCGTGGAGCTCCTCCAATTTGAGAGGGACATCTACGGGCCCCTCGCGCAACTGCTGGTCCACTTCGGTCAGGTGGCGCTCGCGTTCGTGCACCTCGCGGAGCGTCTCGCGCAACCGGGCCTCGTCGGCCTCGTGCTTGGCACGATGCAGGGCCTGCTCAAGCTCCGCCCGCGCACGCTTCAGAAGGCCTTCGAGGTCGTGCAATTCTTGAGTCAACGCTGCTTCTCGTTTCGCGCGAAGCTCGCTCAGTTTCGCGGCGTATTCGGCTTGCATCCGCTCGAGCTCTTCAGTCCGCTCTCTGGCACGCATGCGCTCCTGCGCAAGCTCGCTGCGCTCCTGCTGCAGCTTCTGGATAATATCTTCGACGCGCACTTGCCCTTCGGTCAAGTGTCTCTTCGCCGAGGCGATGACGCTGGCAGGCAACCCCAGGCGCTCCGCAATGATGAACGCATTGCTTGCCCCCACGCCCTCGACGATCTTATACGTCGGCGAGAGCGTCTCAATATCGAACTCCACAGAGCAGGTCTTCAGCTTCGGATGCTGGTACGCGAAGTGCTTGATCGCACTAAAATGCGTCGTGATGATCAGCTTGGCGTTGGAGTCGAGCAGCGCCTGCAAGATCGCGATTCCCAGGGCTGCGCCTTCGGTGGGGTCGGTGCCTGCCCCAAGTTCGTCAATGAGCACGAGCGTCTGGGAGTCGGCCTCGCGTAAGACCCCGACGAGATTCTTCATGTGCGCCGAAAACGTGCTCAGGTTCTGCTGGATAGATTGCTCATCGCCGATGTCCGTAAAGACTTTTTTGAAAAGCGCGATGGAAGAGTCCGGCGCGGCAGGGATGGGGATGCCCGATTGCGCCATGAGCGTCAGCAGCCCCACAGTCTTCAACGAGACCGTCTTACCCCCGGTGTTGGGCCCGGTGATGACGATCCCCTGAAACGGCTCTCTCAGGCGCAGCTCAATGGGGACGACGATCGTCTGGTCGAGCAGGGGATGGCGGGCTTCGATCAAGTGCAGGGAGCCGTCTGTCGTGAGGTGGGGGCGATGGCATCGCAAGTGCAGGGCGAACTGCGCCTTGGCGTAGAGCAGATCGAAGTAGGCGACTGCTTTCAGGGTCTCCTCGATCTTGCGGCTTTCGGCTTGGAGCTTCTGGGTGAGCTCACGGAGGATTTTGAGCTGCTCATCGCGGATTTCCCCGTCAAGCTCGCGGATCTCGTTATTCTCTGTGACGACTGAAGTGGGCTCGACGTAGAGCGTTTGTCCCGAATCGGAGCTGTCATGGACGACGGCGTCGAGCTCATGGCGCGCGGCGCTCTTGATGGGGATCACGAACCGCCCGGAGCGCCGCGTGATCACGGTATCTTGCAGAACCCCCGCGAGCTGGCCCGACTGGATGAGCGCCTGGAGCTGGCGCTGCACGCGCTCCTCTAAGATGCGCTTGCGGGCGGTCAGCTCGCGCAGGCGCGGCGAGGCGGTGGGGCGCACCGCGCCGTCTTCATCGAAGACGCGCGCGATGTTCTCCTCCAGCTCGCGGAAGACGTGTATGCGTTCTCCCAGCTCGCGCAAGCTCGAAGAATTCTCTTGGTCGAGCAGCCGGTCTCTCAGTCGGCGGATCTGACCGAGGGCCTCAGAGATCGCGAGAAACTCCTCACCGCTGAGTGCGGTCGTCTGATGCGCGCGGCGCACGAGGGGGCGGATATCGGGCAGCGGGCCGGGCGCAAGGTCCGTCTCCAGCAGCGCGGCGCGCAGCTCCGAAACGCGCTGGAACTCCCGCTGGAGATACTCGATATCTGCCGAGGGGCGCAGGCCGTCCACCAGCTCACGCCCCAACTCCGAGCACGCGAAGCTCTTCAGAATCTCTTTGAGCTTGTCGTACTCTAAATCTTTGAGGGTCTTGGCGTTGGTAACGACATTCACTTCAGTAATCCCAAGGTCAAGCCGCCATCAACGATAATGCTCTGGCCACGGATCATGTGGGCGTCGTCGCTACAGAGAAACGCGACGACTCTCGCGATATCTTCGGGTTTGACCATCCGTCCGGCAGGGGTTACTCTCACGATGCGTTCTTTCTCGTCTTGGGGCATCATCTCGCTAAAGCCCGTCTCGTCCACGAGGCCCCCGCAGACGGCGTTCACGGCAATCGCTGGGGCGAGTTCGACGGCGTAGCTGCGCGTGAGCGACTCAATGGCTGCTTTGGCCGCGCTGAGCGCCCCGTAGTTGGGCAGATACTTGATGCTCCCCAAGCTCGTGATATTCACGATCGCGCCCTGGGGCATCAGCGGGACGGCGTGCTTGATACAGAGATTGATCGCCCTGAGATTGACGTCCCAGACGTGCTCCCAGTGCTTCTCTTCCAACTGTAACAAGGGGCGAAAGACCGCCGAAGCCGCGTTGTTCACTAAAATATCGAGCTTGCCGAACTTACTGTGAATCAGAGAGAACATCCCGGCGACGTCCTGGGGGTCGGCGACGTCGGCTTTGATGACCATCGTGCGTCGGCCCAAGTTTTGGAGTTCTTGGGCGACGGCTTCGGCTTGGGCGCGGGTGCTGTTGCGCCGGTGATTAATAATAATATCAGCGCCGCGCCGCCCAAGTTCGAGCGCAATCGCTCGCCCGATCCCGCGACTGGACCCGGTCACTACCGCGACTTTATTCTGAAGATTCATAGCACGGCCAAGCATAAATCATCTTGCTCCGCTTTGCAAATCCCGTGCCTCGTTGACAAATTGACCCCGATTTGGTAAGATTGCAAGGCTCATTTCAGCATTTATCTCGCAACGTCCGTACAGCAAGGAGTGATCCTTCATGAAGCGCGTCATTATTATGGGCGCCGCCGGGCGCGATTTTCATAACTTCAACGTCTACTTCCGTGATAACCCCGACTACAGGGTCGTCGCCTTCACCGCAACGCAGATTCCCGATATTGACGATCGCCGCTACCCCGCAAAACTTGCAGGCAAGCTCTACCCCAAGGGCATTCCCATCGAATCGGAAGACGACTTAGTGGAACTTATCGCCAAGCACGACGTTGACCTCGTCGTCTTCTCCTACAGCGACGTCTCCCATCAGTACGTGATGGAGCGGGCGAGCTGGGCTATGGCCGCCGGAGCAGATTTTTTGCTGCTTGGCCCCAAATCCACCCAGCTCAAAGCGAAGAAGCCTGTCCTGAGCGTGACGGCCGTGCGCACGGGATCGGGCAAGAGCCAGACGACCCGCC
This sequence comes from Candidatus Bipolaricaulota bacterium, assembly GCA_023512665.1. Classification (GTDB taxonomy): domain Bacteria; phylum Bipolaricaulota; class Bipolaricaulia; order RBG-16-55-9; family DRXL01; genus JANXCC01. Next base: position 3,822 of record JAILZC010000066.1, read on the forward strand.
GCGTCACCGACATCTTGCGCGCTCACGGCAAGCGCGTCGTCGTCGTCCGCCATCCCATGCCCTACGGCAATTTAGTCAAGCAAGAGTGCCAACGCTTTGCCAGCTTCAAAGACTTGGATCGCTATGAGTGTACGATTGAAGAGCGCGAAGAATACGAGCCCCATCTGGCGCGAGGCACGGTCGTCTACGCCGGCGTAGACTACGAGAAGATTCTGCGCATGGCCGAGCGCGAGGCCGACGTCATCGTCTGGGATGGGGGGAACAACGATTTTTCGTTCTTTGTGCCGGACATAGACATTGTCGTCGCCGACCCGTTGCGCGCCGGGCACGAGGTGACCTACTATCCTGGGCATATCAATCTTCTGCTCGCCGACGTCGTGGTCATCAATAAAGTGGACACGGCAGCGCGGGCGCAGGTGGAGCGCGTGCGCGAGAGCGTGAGAAAATTCAACCCCAAGGCAAAGATCATCGAAGCGGCTTCTCCGATTTTTGTCGAAGACCCTTCGGTCATCGAGGGGAAGCGCGTCTTAGCTATCGAAGACGGGCCGACGCTCACCCACGGCGAGATGGCCTACGGCGCAGCGACGCTTGCTGCCGAGAAATACGGCGCCACCGAGCTCGTTGACCCGCGCCCGTATGCCGTCAACTCCATTGCCGAGACTTTTAAGAAGTACCCGCATATCGGGAAGCTACTCCCAGCGATGGGCTACGGCGAGGAGCAGATCAGAGATTTAGCCAAGACCATCAAGCGCACTGACTGTGATGCTGTGATCATCGGCACCCCCATTGATCTGAAGAGGCTGATCAAATTCGACGTGCCCACGACGCGCGTGCTCTACGAACTCCAAGAGATCGGCCATCCCACGCTGGAGGAAGTCTTAGCGCCCGTATTGGGCTGAGACACCGGTCACTTTTTCGTCAGACCGAAGCTCGTTTCACTGTGCACGGGCTTCCTTGGCAGGCTCTATCAGTTCATATACAGTCTAGGCCGTATGAACCAGATACGGCGCAGCGTCGTGATAAGCAGTCTGTGTGCTCTCGCTCTGATCGCTTCCGTGGGGGAGATAACGTTTGGCCAGTCTGTCTTGGGGCGTTTCATCAGCGAGCTGAGTTTTAACAACGTCCCCCCGTACTTTCTCAACGCGGAGTTTCGCATTCTCTCGCGCATTAGCGTTGCCGAAGCCGCCTTCGCCACCGATACCAAGTTCGATATCAGTCTCTTGCGCTGGCAGAAGTTCATCGCTTCTGTTGGCATCAACCCCCTGTCGGCACGCAATCGTCTGACGTTCATCAATGGCTTTACGTTCCACAGAAACGAGCTGGTCGCGGCGCTGAGTTTTGGCGGGGTCTCCCTCGGCGTCGAGCTGATTTTGGAGAACCAGAGCCCATCGCTTGAAGTCGGGCTGGTCGTCGAGGCTGCCGCCAAGACGACCTGGTTCACCATCGCGAGCTACACGGGCTTTGGCGTCATTCGAGTCGTCGAGGATTTGGATTTAGATCAATTGCCCATTGTGAACGAGCCCTTCGGGTTTGAGCCCAGAATTGCCAAACTCGACACCTTCAGCGAGCGCGAGCCCGATCGCGCTGTCACCGCGCCCTTTGTTTTTACTGAAGAGATCGTCGCTGTAGAGTTTTATGCTTTTGACATCGCGTCGTTCAGCGTGATGACGCTCTTTACGCCGGGCGGGCTGAAGAAACTCATCCCCGCGCTCGCGGTGAAAGTGAACGTCCCTGCAGCAGATCTGCGTTTGCGATTTACTGTCAGCTCGACGTTTGAGTTTGTCCCGCCCAATGTGTTCCTGACGTTCTTGCCCATCGAGCTCTATCTGCGCTGGAGCTTCTTCCAGTGGCGCAGTCTCACCCTCTTGGCCGACCCTGCCCCTCCGGGTCCCATCAACGGGGCGTTCTCCTTCCGTAAGCAAGCCTTTCAATCGCTCTTCGAGCTTGCGTTCTTCCGGGCGTTCACGGAGATCTGCTTCGGGCCGGACTGTCCTGGGGGATCGGGGCTGGAGTGGCGCTTCGGGGTCGAGCTGCGCTTCCTCTTCGGCGGGCCCTAGCTCACCAAGCCCCCTATTCGCACACTGTAACTCGCATTACATTCATATAGGGTTGATGCAGAGACCCTCCCCCCTTGACAATGTGATCCTCTTGTGTTATAGTTATTTTGTCTCTTAAAGGAGGTGCAGGGAGCGCAGCCCACGGTCCTGACAAAGGCAAAC
>JAILZC010000067.1 GCA_023512665.1 Candidatus Bipolaricaulota bacterium
TGGACTGTTCGCCTTCGCCATGGCGAAGATGAATGTCAAGCGAAGCTTACCCCCCACCGATCACTTCTAACGCTTTGGGGAGGAGCTCGACTCGGAGTCGCCCCGCAGAGAATTCTGTGGGCTCCCCATCAAGATGCCCCAGCAACGGCTGCTCCGTGAGAATCTCGACCCACGGCGCACGCCTGATCTGCACCTCCGGGAGAGAGATATGCTCACCACGGCGCGTCTTGGGAATCTCTCGCAGGCGTCTGAAGGGGGACATGTCAGCAATCATATAGACGTCAAAGAGCCCGTCGTCAACCTGGGCATGGGGAACGAGCAGAAAATCCCCGCCGTGATAGCGCCCGTTGGATGCCCCGACCATCATCAGCCTGCCCGATGCCCGCCAGTCAGGAGCTACGATCTCTATGTCGGAACTGCGAAAGAAGAGCGCCTCGCGGATGGCTGCGTACAGATAGATCCAGCGGGCCAGCGCGGGCCAGCGCCAACTGCGAAAGACCCGCCAGGCGACCGCCCCGTCCAGCCCCACACCAAGCCCATTGACAAAGTACCGCTCCCCGACACGACCGACGTCCACGCGCCTTGGCAGCCCCGATGTGAGGATTTCGATAGCCCGAATCGGGTCCTTGGGGGGAATGTCGAGCATCTTGACAAAATCGTTTCCTGTGCCCGCGGGGATGATCCCCAGCTTCGCCTGAGAGCCCATCAAGCCGGCAGCGACTTCATGGATGGTGCCGTCGCCGCCGACCGCGACGATTGTTGAGAAATCTTTGGCAGCGCGTCGGGCGATCTCGGTAGCTGCGCCGGTGGCTTGGGTGAAGACGTGACGAAACGGGAGTCGCGAGAGAGCGCGCTCAATGCTCGGCCACAGGCGCCGACACCGCCCCCGCCCGGCGAGCAAGTTCACAATGACGAAGCACTCGTCGGTCATGAGATGAGTATAGCTCAAACCAGTTGACAAGCCAAGTCCCTCACGTTAAAATTAATTACAGCGCCGGGGTGGCGGAATTGGCAGACGCCTACGGCTCAGGACCGTAGGGGAGTAATCCCGTGAGGGTTCAAATCCCTCCCTCGGCACCAGACTCCGTCTGGACTGTGCACCTTGCCCGGCCTCCGGCCGGGCAAGATATATAGTGCGAAGCCTGGGCCGCCGGAGGCGGCACGATGAACAGCAAGCAAAGCTTAAACGAAAAGCCCGTGCATGAGCTGCTCGCCCTCATCGAGAAGGGCGAGATCCATCCCCGCGACGTCATCTCAGATTTATACCGCGCCATCGCTCAGCGAGAAGATCAGATCAGAGCGTATATCTCGCTCGCCCCGCAAGAACGCTTGATGCAGGAGTGCGAGCGCCTCCGCGATAGACCCCTGCGCGGCCTGCCCATCGCTGTCAAAGACAATATCTCAACAGTAGACCTGAAGACGACCTGCGCCTCGCGGTTCTTGGAGAACTTTCAGCCGATCTTCGACGCCACGGTTATCCAAAAGCTCAAAGACGCGGGGGCGCAAATCTTGGGCAAGGCCAATCTCGATGAGTTTGCGATGGGGTCTTCGACAGAGAACAGCGCGTTCTTCCCCACGCGCAACCCCCATGATCTGGGGCGCGTCCCTGGGGGATCTTCTGGGGGTTCGGCCGCGGCCGTCGCGGCCCACGAAGCGATCTGGGCTTTGGGATCAGATACGGGCGGCTCGATCCGCCAGCCCGCATCGTTCTGTGGAATTGTCGGGCTCAAGCCCACCTATGGGCTTGTGTCGCGCTCCGGGTTAGTCGCGTTTGCGAGCTCCTTGGATCAGATCGGCCCGATGACGCAAGATGTGCGCGACTGCGCCCTCTTATTGAATTGTATTGCCGGGCGCGATCCCCAGGACTCCACGAGCGTCGAGCGCCCCTGCGCCGACTACACCCAAGAATTGGGGCAAGAGATTAAGGGCTTTCGCGTGGGGGTGCCCCAAGAGTATATCGCCGATCTGTCGGGCCAGGCCAAGGCGTGTGTCGAGTCGTGGGTCAGGACGTTCCGCGAGCTGGGAGCAGAGATCGTGGAGCTGTCGCTGCCCCACACGGAGTATGCGATCCCCACGTATTATCTGATCTCGTCGTCGGAGGCCAGCGCCAACTTAGCCCGCTTCGACGGGGTGCGCTACTCCACGAGAGCCAGCGACCGCTCCGTCGAGGCGATGTTCGCCGAGAGCCGCAGCAAGGGCTTTGGCCCCGAAGTCAAACGCCGCGTGATGATCGGGACGTATGCCCTGAGCGCAGGGTACTACGAGGCGTGGTACGGCAAGGCCCAGAGGGTGCGCGCGCTGATTCGTCAGGACTTCGAGAGCGCTTTTCAGCTCGTAGATATCATTCTCTCTCCCACGTCGCCGACGCCGGCGTTTCGATTGGGGGAAAGGCTCCAAGACCCGCTCGCTATGTATCTGTCGGATATTTTCACCGTGCCGGCGAGCCTTGCGGGCATCCCGGCGATCTCACTCCCCGCAGGCACGATAGAGGGCCTGCCCTTTGGGCTGCAGCTTATCGCTGACAAATTTCAAGAAGCGAAGCTGTTGCGCGCCGCCTATGCGTTTGAACAGGCGACGCGCGGTGCCGCATGAAGCGGCGCTTGCACGGCTCCATCACTTCGTGCTATGCTTGATGTGCTATGGATTTGCTCTCTACCCTCCGACACGAGATCGCTGGATTGGACTTCTCGCAAGCGTTGCAGAAGGCCGTCTCGTTCCTGCGCAAGAGCGTCGCCCACTATAATTGGGTCGGCGTCTATATGCTCGAAGGCGACGAGCTCGTATTACAAGCCTGGGATGGCCCCGAACCCACACAGCACGGGAGAATCCCCATCGGCCAGGGGATCTGTGGGTTAGCCGCCAGGGAGAAGAGGACCGTCATCGTCGGCGATGTCAACGCCGATCCCAGATACTTAGCGTGTTTCCCATACACTCGATCGGAGATCGTCGTGCCCATCATGAGGGGCACGAAAGTGCTTGGAGAGATTGACATTGACAGCGACACGCCCTACGCGTTCACCGAGAAAGACCGGGAATTTTTAGAAGGAGTTGCGACCCTGCTAGGAGAGCGATATGTCCGAGACCAATAGAGTCGAACGCTATGTGCTCGATACGAGCGTCATCGTAGACGGGCGCATCACCGAGGGGATTCGGAATAGAAAATTCCCTAACGCCGTGTTTATCGTGCCCAATGCGGTCTTGGCGCTTCTCGAAGCCCAAGCGGTGCGCGGCCAGGAGACGGGCTACACGGGGCTGAACGAGCTGAAGCGATTACAGCAACTCGCGTGGGAGGGCCAGATCGAGCTGGTCTTCAAAGGGGATCGGCCTCGATTTGACCCGTTGCGCTTGCTCGAGACCGGCGAGCTCCACGCGATGATCCGCGCGGTAGCCGAAGACGAGGACGCTGTGCTCCTGACGAGCAGTCGCAGCCAGGCGCTCATCAGCGAGGCCCAAGGATTACCCATGCAGTTTCTGGGAGCCACGACGGAGAGCCGCGGCCTGGAGCAGCTCTCCATTATGCCGTTCTTCGACGAGCAGACGATGTCGGTGCACCTGCGCGCCAAGGCCCGCCCCAAGGCCAAACGCGGCGCCCCCGGCCGCATGAAGGTCGTCCCCCTGCGCGACGAGCCCATGACCGAAAAAGAATTGGAGCGGATCGCCCGCGAGATCGTCGAGGTCGCCAAGGGGCACCCGGAGGGGTTCATCGAGATGGATGCAGGCGGCAGCACCGTAGTCCAGCTCAAGAACTTACGGATCGCTATTGCCCGCCCCCCCTTCAGCGACGCCTTAGAGATCACCGTCGTGCGCCCGGTCGTGCACAAGAAGCTCGACGAGTATCGTCACGCGGATTTGCTCAAGGAGCGGCTGCGCGAACGCTCACGCGGTGTGCTCGTCTCCGGGGCACCGGGGGCGGGAAAGTCTACGTTCGTCCAGGGGATCGCCGAGTATCTCCAAGAATCGGGCTGGATTCTCAAGACTATGGAAAAGCCCAGAGACTTGGAGCTCTCTGAAGAGATCACCCAGTACACGGCTCTCAACGGGGAGATGAAGAAGACCGCGGACGTCTTGCTCTTAGTCCGCCCCGACTACACGATTTTTGACGAGATGCGCGTAGATGAAGACTTTGAAGTCTTTGCTGATATGCGTCTTGCGGGGGTCGGGATGATCGGCGTGGTGCACGCCACACGGGGCATTGACGCGGTGCAGAGACTGATCGGGCGCGTGGATCTAGGGATGATCCCCCAGGTCGTAGATACTGTGGTGTTCATCGAAGCAGGGGATGTGAAAGAGGTCTACGAAGTCGAGTTCACGGTGAAAGTCCCCAGCGGGATGGGCGACTCCGATTTAGCCCGCCCGGTGATCGAGATTCGCGAGTTTGAGTCGAAAGCGCTCTGCTACGAGATCTACAGCTTCGGCGAGCAGGTGGTCGTGATGCCGGTGAAGGATGTTGTGAGCGAAAAGCCCGTGTGGAGGCTCGCAACCCAAGCTCTGGAGCACGAGCTGCGGCGCGTGATCCGCGGGCCGTTCACCGTCGAGATTCGCTCGGACAACAAGGCAACGCTCTACGTAGATGAAGATCAGATTCCTATGATCTTAGGGCGTGGGGGCAGCCGCATCCGCGAGCTCGAGGCCGAGCTGGGGATCGGGCTGGATGTGCGCTCCTCCGAGGAGATGGAGATGACACTCCATCACAATATAGATATAGAAGTGAGCGACCGGCACGTGATTTTAGATTTAGACCCGAACTTGCGCGGGCGCAACATCGAGATCGTAGTAGACGGCGAGCCGGTCTTCATCGGGTCGGTCTCGCGCACGGGGAGCATTAAATTGGTGCGAGGGAGCGAGCCTGCCGAGAGAATCTACGATGCCCACAAGTCAGGGGGGACGATCCGAGTGCGGCGCGCGGGCTAAGCCCTGAACTAAAAGACAAAAATCAGCACTCCGAGCAGCCCCAAGCTGGCCAGGGCTACCCCGTCGCGCCAGGTGAAGCGCGGCTGGTAGAGCCGGGTGCGTGGCAGCTCAGGGTCATAGCATCGCGCGGCCATCGCTTCCGCTAGAGCTTCTGCTCGAAGCAGAGTGTTTCTCAGCAGGGGCACCAAAATCCCGACGATCTTGCGCGCACGCTCGGCGATGCTCCCTTCAAAGGGGTCAATGCCGCGGGCGCGCATCGCCTTAATGATCATATCGGCTTCGTCGAGGATCAACGGGACGAAGCGCAGCGAGACGCTGAACATCAGCGCCAGCCCGCGCACGGGTATTCTGAGCCTCGCCAAGGGCAGCAAGAGCCCCTCTAAGCCGTCGGCAAGCTGCAGCGCTGACGTCGTTACCCCCAGCAGCGCGCTGATCAGCCCAAAGAAGATCAACCGAGCCGAGAGCATGGCGCCGACGCGCAAGCCCTCATCAGAGATTTTGAATGGCCCCCACTGCCAGATGGGATTCCCCGGCGCGCCAAAAAGCTGCAAGAGCGCACTTAACAAAATCAAGACCGTCAGGGCTTGAACAGCGCGCACCAGCGGCCAAAACCCGATCCGCCCGGCCATCACAGCCGCCAAGATGAACCCGGCAAAGAGCAGATAGTCCCACAGAGAGTGCAGAAAGAAGACAGCGAGGGCGAGCGTGACCGCAGCGAAGATCTTCGTGCGCGGGTCTACGCTATGGAGGAACGAATCCTTGGGCTGGTAGCGACCGACGAGCTTGCGCAGGGTCATAGAGCCATTCTATCTTACGGCGCTTGTCGCAACGATGCAAAGCGATTAGAATAAAAAAGCTATGCGCGTCCTGGCCCTCTTCCTGATCACGCTTTATCAGAAGCTGCTCTCGCCGCTGCTGCCCCGGAGCTGTCGGTTCTATCCGTCTTGCTCAGAGTACGCCAAACAAGCGATTCAAAAGTACGGGATCGTGAAGGGGGGCTGGCTCGCTCTCAGGAGAATCGCTCGGTGTCACCCCGGCAACCCCGGCGGCCTCGATCCCGTGCCGTAATGTCCGGTCCCCCTCACCCCTTCTCTCCCCTCTCCCTCTCAGGGGAGAGGGGACGG
>JAILZC010000068.1 GCA_023512665.1 Candidatus Bipolaricaulota bacterium
GTGATGTCGTTGGCGACGACAATGTCCAACTTCTTCTCTCTGAGCTTCTCGCGCGCGTGCTCTAAAACTCTTTCGGTCTCGGCGGCGAAGCCCACTAAAGTCTGACTCTTCTTCTTGCGCCTGCCCAGCTCGGAGAGAATATCTGGAGTTTTTTCTAAAACTATCGTGAGCTCGCGTGCCCCGGACTTTTTGAGCTTTTGGGAGGAGACTTTCTTGGGCCGCCAGTCGGCCACGGCCGCGGCCATGAGAATCAGATCATACTGGGCGAAACGCTCGAGCACGGCCTCTTTCATCTCTGCGGCGCTCTCGACCCTGACGCACTCGACCCCGGCTGGGGGGAGAAGCTGCGTCGGCCCGGTGATCAGACAAACTTCATCAGCTCCGAAATTGCGCGCACACTCTGCAAGCGCGTAGCCCATCTTCCCTGAGCTCTTATTCGTAATGCAGCGCATGGGGTCGAGCATCTCGCGGGTGGGCCCTGCGGTCACCAAAACCCGATGCCCTCTAAGCAAAGCCCGCTCCCTAAAGATTTCTTCGATAGCTTGAAGTATCTTCTCTTCCGAGGGAAAACGCCCGATCCCCTCCCGCCCGCTGGCTAAGTGCCCTCTCTCCGGCTCCAGAAAGCGATAGCCCAGCTCCGAGAGCTTCTTTCTGTTCTCTTGAAAGATAGAATTGGTGTACATCTGGGATTCCATCGCTGGGATCACTAAGACCGGGGCGCGCGTCGCCGCGAGCGTCGTCGTCACCAGATCGTCAGCAATCCCGTGCGCGAGCTTCCCGATAATATTATACGTCGCGGGCATGAGCACGAAGAGATCGGCGCTGTGCGCCAATTCGACGTGTGCCAACGGCTCCTCCCACAGCTCCGTGAGCACTTTGCGATGAGAGAGCGTCTCAAACGTCATGGGCGTGACGAACTGACAGGCGGCGCGGGTCATGATGACGCGCACCTCTGCGCCCGCTTGAGCGAGCTTACTGACAATGTACGCGGCTTTATACGCGGCAATCCCGCCGCAGATGCCCGCGACGATCCGTTTCCCCGCAAGAGTGCTCATACTTAGCGCCGCGTGCGCCATACGTTGCGCATCCCAGCCAAAAACTCCGGCACGATCTTCTTAGAAAACCTCGGCCAGATGACAACCACAACGAAGAGCAGCCACCCGATTAGCAATGCCCCATAACGAGGCACTTGGGTCACGGCCACCAGAAGCATCCCAAAGTACGGGGGCACCTGCACCGCCCACCGCAGATGGAGCGCCTTGAAGTACCACAACGACAGCGCCACAAGGGCGATATACCCCAGCGCGACCTCCGGCGAGATGAACCCTGCTAACGCTAAATAGACCCAACACCCAAACGAGAGCGTCATGTCCGCCGTCAGATCGTGATCGCTCATGAACGTGTGGACTTGACGGGGATCGCGACGCGCTATCGCTCCGTCAATGAGATCGGTCACCCACGCGAGCCACAGGGTGAGCATGGCTGCTTCCAGACTGTTCTTCTGCAGCCCTAACCAAATAAGATAGAGCCCACAGAAGAACCGCGAAGCCGTCAACAAGTCGGCGAGCGTCTTGGCGTGCATCATGCCTTCCACCTCCTCGACTTGTACTATAGCTCAGAGTGATTTTTTTGGCAAATCCGTAGCCCCCTCACCCCGGACCTCTCCCCTGGCCCCTCCCCTGAAGGGGGAGGGGAGTCTCCCCTCTCCGCGTCGGGGAGGGGCAACCTCACCCCTTCCCACCTCACCCGTTCCCTCTCCGTTTACGGAGAGGGGCAGGGAGAGGTAGAGGGCTAGGGTGAGGTAAAGGGGTTGGGGTTAGGTCAGGGATGGGGATGAGAGCGCCGGTATTCTCTGAGGGCGATCTTGAGGGTGTCGAGGGCGAGCAGGGCGCAGCGCGGACGGGTGAACATCACTTCACGTCCCACCCAGCTTGTCACGTCATCAGGAGAGAGGGCCTCGGCATACGCGAGCGGTTGGCCCTTCAGCTTTTCGGTAAGAATGGACGCAGAGGCTTGGCTGACGGTGCAGCCCTCGCCCTCGAAAGAGATCTCCGCAATGCGCTCGGCTTCGTCTATCTTGAGATAGAGCGTAAGAACGTCACCGCAACCGGGGTTCCCCCAGCTCATCGTGATGTCGGGGTCTTCTATCTTCCCTCGGTTGCGCGGGTTCTCGTAGTGATCTAATAAAAATTCGATCTGGGCTTGGCGATCCATCGTCCTCGTGATTTTAACCCCCTCATTCCCCACCTCTCCTAGCCCTCTCCGTTTACGGAGAGGGAACGGGTGAGGTCTATGGCTCTGGCCCCTTCTTGATCGGCACGTTCACCAAGTTGCCCCACTCTGTCCAAGAGCCATCGTAATTTTTGACTTTGGGATAGCCCAAGAGATACGTGAGCACGAACCACGTATGGGCGCTGCGCTCCCCGATGCGACAGTAGGCGATGACGTCTCTCTCAGGCGTGATCTTATAGCTTTCGTAGAGTTTTCTGAGCTCTTCGACGGGCTTGAAGGTGCTGTCGTTGGGGTTGACTGCAGAAGCCCAGGGGATGTTGAGCGCGCCGGGGATATGTCCCCCCCGTTGCGCGCCCTCTTGGGGGTATTCGGGCATGTGAATCAGCTCGCCCGTGTACTCCTTGGGGGAGCGCACGTCAATCAAGACCCGATCCGAACGACTCAAGCTCGCGCAGACCTCGTCGCGAAAGGCGCGAATAGCCGGATCGGGGTCTTGGGCACGATAGACGGTCTTGGGGAAGTTCGGGACTTCTTTGCTGAGCGGACGCCCCTCATCGAGCCACTTCTTGCGCCCGCCGTTCATGATCTTAAGTTTCTTATCGTCATGGCCGAAATAGCGAAAGAGCCAGAACGTGTACGCCGCATACCAATTGTGTTTGTCGCCGTAGAAGACGACGACGGTATCGTTGGAGATGCCCTTCGCGCTCATCAGTCTCTCAAACTCTTCTTTAGTGACGAAGTCGCGCCTGGAGGGATGCTGGAGCTATGTGAACCAGTCTATCTTGACAGCTCCGGGGATGTGGCCTTGCTCGTAAAGTAAGACGTCTTCGTCCGACTCGACGATGCGCACCGTGGGGTCGCTCACATGCTCTGCAACCCAGCTCGTCTCTACCAAGACATCGGGACGTGCATAGCCCATAGGACTGCCTCCTGTCACACAGCACAGGGTAAGTATAAAAAATCGGACTAATTTTGTCAAGTTTTTCGATTTGTATGATTTATAAGGCGCTTTTGACGAGGCCTCCGTCAACTTGGATGACCGTCCCGGTGATATAGCGCGCGTTCTCTGAAGCCAAGAACGCGACAAGATCGGCGAGCTCTTCGGGCTGGCCCATCCGCCCCATCGGGATGTCTTTCGTCCAGAAGCGTCGCGCTTCTTCGGCGTTGCCCATCGCGCGGAAGAGCTGCTCCATGCGCTCTGTCTGGGTGGGGCCGGGGCAGACGGTGTTCACGGTGATCTTCATGGGAGCGAGCTCGTTGGCCAAGCTTTTCGCCAAGCCGACGACGGCCAAGCGCAGCGAGTTGGAGAGAATTAAATTATCAATGGGCTGCTTCACCGAAACAGAGGCGATATTGATAATTCGCCCGGCGCCGCGCTTCTGCATATACGGGATAGCTTCGCGGCACAGACGGACGACGCTCATGAGGGTCAGCTGAAACGCTTGTTCCCACACAGAGTCATCACAAGCGAAGAAGTTCCCTGGCGGCGGCCCCCCAGCGTTGGTGACCAGCACGTCCAGCCCGCCAAAGCGCGTGACTGTTTCAGCAACGAGATTCTTAATCTCGTCGGAGCGCGTGACGTCAGCTCGGATGGGCAGGACTTCCGCGCCGGTGCGCTGCGCAATTTCATGAGCAGTTGCGTTCAGGGTGCTCTCGTCGCGGGCGCAGATCGCGACTCTCATGCCCTCCTGGGCAAACCTCATGGCGACAGCTTTTCCCAGCCCCTTGCTCGCAGCGGCGCAAAGCCCAACCTTGCCGGAGAGACCTAAGTCCATTCTGCACTCCCCCCTTAGTGAAGCTATTTTATAGGAAACCGGGCCGCTTGACCAAACAGGGGCACGTGGGCCATCTCCTTAGGACACCCGTGCTTGATGCATCCACAGAATCTGTGCTACAATAGAAGCTGTATCGGGTGGTTTAGCTATGAAAATATTAGTGGTGGACGACGACACTGACATTGTCAGGTTGCTCAAATATTTTTTGGAGGCCAAGGGCCGACAAGTCCAGACGGCCTCCTCTGGGACAGCAGCGCTAGAGCTCTTCAAGAAAGAGCCGCCCGATCTGGTGATCTTAGACGTCGTGATGCCGGGGATGGACGGCTGGGCCGTGCTCCAAAAGATTCGCGAGTCTTCCCAAGTGCCCGTGCTCATGCTCACCGGCAAAGACGCCCCGACCGACAAAGCCAAGGGGCTGCTCTCCGGGGCCGACGACTATATCGCCAAGCCCTTCGATCTGGCCGAGCTCGAAGCGCGCATCGTCGCCGTGATGCGCCGCTATAAGCCCGCGACACGGCCCGCGCTCGTTCGCGTGGGCGACCTGGAGATTGACGACTCCGTCAAACAGGTCAAGCTCAAGGGGCGGACGGTCTCCCTCTCCCCCAAAGAGTATGAGCTTTTGAAGCTGTTGGCTTCAGAGCCGGGGCGCGTCTTCTCCCACCAGGAGATCATCGCCGAGGTCTGGCAGGACAAACCCCTCATCACGTCGAGCGACGTGACCAAATATATCTATCTCTTGCGGGAAAAGCTAGAAGACGACCCAGAAAACCCCAAATATATCCTGACGGTGCGCGGGTTTGGGTACAAGTTGGCCGCCTAGGCCTTCCATCAAATTTCCATCTTTTTGGAAGGGATTTTTCTTCTCTTAGCTATCGTTTTGGCATGGGCGCTCTTTTAGAATGTGGGCGTCAACACCTTCAAAGGAGGATATGACGACCATGAAGACCATCAAAAAAATTGTACTGGCAGTCGGGATCGTCGCGTTGGCGGGGGTGCTGAGCCTCACCCAGGGACAAGCTCAAGTGAGCGGGACAGCCACATGGAACATGGGCCACTATATCGAGCTGAATGTCATCGGCGGGAATAGCTTAGACTGCGACTTCGGGCAGATTGACGACCCCAGGCTCAATTATCTGTGCAATCCGAAAGCCCACCTGCAAGTGAAGAGCAATGGCGAGTGGGTGCTGACCACAGTCAAGTCGGCGTTTATGGGCTCGCCCGATCCGCGCCCGGTCATCCGCGCTTCTGATTCCCCTAACTGCCAGAACGGCTCTACCGAGAACCTGCCCGGCGGAGACGGAATCACCCTCTCTTACCCGCGATTCCCAGAGATGGCCGTAAATGGCGATATCCCCGTCATCCTCTTGCACATAAACCGGCTCTGGCCGGAAATGAGGGCTCATCCCGGCCTGGATCACCTGCCCGCCTTCAGCGGCCCGGATCGTTGTCCCCCTTGGCATGGCGACGTCGAGCCCGATATGATACCCGGCGGGCCAGCCATACTCCGCCGAGTATTGATACCAGTCGGGCCGGAATCCGGGGACGCCAAATTCCTGGCTGATTGGGAAATCCTGGTTATCCCAGACGATACTTCTCATTAGGCCACGGCTGCCCTTGCCGCGCTCGCCGCTTTTGCCGTGCTGGCCAGTTGCTCGCGGTGACTCGCCAGGTAGAACCCGGCGATAATAGCCACGGCTACCAGCCCGGCGACAAGAATGACCCCGGCAGCGGCGGCTTTATTCAAAAAGTCCTCGTAGATACCTTGAATGGCCTCAACCGCCGTATCGTAGACTTTTGTGGCCACGCGTGTTATTGGATTTTCTGGTAATGTTTGTGACATCAACCTGGTGGGAAACCGCTCGGCAAGTGGCGGGAGTATTCCTTTCCGGACCTCATCGAGCGCCTCTTCTCCATAGGCGTCCCTGATATTCTGCTCGATATCCCGCGCGTATTGTGCAC
>JAILZC010000069.1 GCA_023512665.1 Candidatus Bipolaricaulota bacterium
CCCTTTAGGGGAGGGGGCGGGGGAGAGGTGGGGTTAGGTCTTCTCTAACTCCGCCAGTTGCTGCTCCCGATAGGCTCTGTCGAGCGCCGCGAGCAACTCGTCCAGCTCGCCCTCGAGGATGCGATCTAATTGATGGAGCGTCAAGTCTATCCGATGATCCGTCACGCGGTTCTGCGGGAAGTTATACGTGCGGATTTTCTCGCTGCGCGCGGCGGTGCCCACTTGGATTCGCCTCTGCTGGGTGATCTCTTGTTTCTGCTCCGATTCGTATTTCTCTTGGAGGCGCGCCCGCAAGAGCTTCATCGCCTTCTCTTTGTTCTTGTGCTGGCTGCGCTCTTCTTGGCACGTGACGACGATGCCCGTGGGCTTGTGCACGAGCCGCACGGCTGTGGCAACCTTGTTGACGTTTTGTCCTCCGGGGCCGCCGGAGCGAAACGCTTCAAACTCTATATCTTCGTCGCGAATCTGAATCTGCACGGCTTCAACTTCGGGGAGCACAGCGACGGTGGCCGTGCTGGTGTGAATTCTCCCCGACGCTTCAGTCTCCGGGACGCGCTGGACACGATGGACCCCGCTCTCGAACTTAAACTTCCCAAACGCCCCCGGCCCGGTCACTTCAAAGACGATCTGTTTAAACCCGCCCAGATCCGTGGGATGCGCGTCGAGGATCTCTAGGCGCAGATTGTGGGCGTCCGCGTATTTTTTGTACATTCTGAAAAGATCGGCAGCGAAGAGCGCCGATTCCTCTCCGCCGGCCCCAGCGCGAATCTCTATAATGGCGTTGCCGTCATCGCGCGGGTCTTCGGGGACGAGCAGGAGCCGCGCTTCTTCCAAAAGCCGGGAGCGTTCGGCTTGGGCGCGCTCCAGTTCTTCTTGCGCGAGGACGCGCAAATCCCCGTCAAGCAGCTCATGCGCTTCGGCTATAGATTTCTCTAGATATCGCAGGCGCTCATACAGCTCAACAGGGCGCTTGAGCCGCGCGTACTCCTGCGACAGCTTTATATATTGAGAACTGTCTATAGTCTCCGGCTGGCTGAGCTGGTGTTCTAGCTCGTAATATCTTGTGCGCAGCTCAGCCAGACGATCTAAGATCTTCTCCATAGCTATCCTACTTTAAGCTACAGGCTCTCAAAACGCAAGCCTTGCGCTAATACAGCATATATCTGTATAATAAAATACGATGCGTGCCGACGCTCTAGAGAGTGACTTTCTGGTCATCGGTGCGGGGCTGGCGGGGCTTTATGCCGCCCTGCGGGCAGCCAACTATGGTTCCGTGTGCTTGCTCACCAAGACGAGCCTCTCCGAGACGAATTCGGCGTGGGCCCAAGGAGGCATCGCCGCTGCGGTGGATGAGAACGACTCCCCGCGATTGCACCT
This sequence comes from Candidatus Bipolaricaulota bacterium, assembly GCA_023512665.1. GTDB lineage: Bacteria > Bipolaricaulota > Bipolaricaulia > RBG-16-55-9 > DRXL01 > JANXCC01. Next base: position 1,378 of record JAILZC010000069.1, read on the forward strand.
GGAAGATACGCTCAAGGCCGGTCGGGGCTTGTGCGACGAGCGCGCTGTGGACGTGCTGGTGCGCGAGGGGCCGCAGTGCATTAAAGAGCTAGAGAAGCTAGGAGTCGCTTTTGACCGGACGCCGTCGGGTTACGAGCTGGGGCGCGAGGGCGGCCACAGCCGCCGGCGCATCGTCCACGCCGGGGGAAGCTCGACGGGCCAGCGCGTCGTCGCCCGGTTGTCCGAGCTTGTCCTGCACAACCCCAATATCACGCTGATCGAGCACACGCCGGTTATCAATCTGTTGACTGCTGACGGAGCGTGCGTCGGTGCGCGAGTCGCGCGCGAGCAGGCTACCGTGCTCGCCCGCGTGACGGTCTTAGCGACGGGCGGGGCCGCCGCGCTCTATCACCGCACGACCAATCCCCCCGGCGCGACCGGTGAGGGAATCGCTCTCGCTTATCGCATCGGGGCTGAGCTGGCCGATCTCGAATTCATCCAGTTTCACCCGACGGCGCTGGCCGTCCCCACAGCGCGGAGCTTTCTTATTAGTGAAGCCGTGCGCGGCGAGGGCGCGTATCTCCTCAACACGCAGGGAGAGCGTTTTATGCCCAAGTACGACGAGCGGGCCGAGCTGGCCCCGCGCGATGTCGTCGCCCGCGCGATCTTCGAGGAGATGCGAAAATTGAAGAGCGATCACGTCTTTCTGAGTATGCAGCATCTGAAGCCCGATCTGGTGCGCTCGCGCTTCGCCAATATCTACGAAGTGTGCCTTCACTATGGGCTCGATCTCACGCGCGACCTCATCCCTGTCGCCCCGGCAGCACATTATACTATCGGGGGCGTGCGCACCGATCTGTGGGCCGAGACGACAGTGAAAAATCTCTTTGCTATCGGGGAGGTCTCGTGCACGGGAGTTCACGGGGCCAATCGCCTTGCGAGCAACTCGCTCTTGGAGTGCTTAGTCTTCGCGCGGCGCGCGATCGAAGCCGCAGTACGACAAGGGAGTTCGCCGTTTCGCCGTTCCAAGTTGGGGAATTGTGAAGGTCCGGCTTCCGGCGTGGGGCTGGCGGAGCAAGGCCTGGATCAGATAAGGCGCGTGATGACCGAGCATGTGGGGCTGGTGCGAGATCGCTCAGGCTTAGAGCGCGCTATCGCTGAGCTACGCGATCTTGAAACAACAAGCTCCGGGCTTTTGAGAGACCAAGCGTTGGTCGCACGGCTGATCGCCCAGAGCGCGCTCTTCCGCACCGAGACCCGCGGCGTTCACATCCGGTCTGATTTCCCTAACGAAGACCCCGCGTGGCAGGCCCATAGTATCGTGCACAAAGACCGACCACTGCGCTTGGAGAGACATTTGCAGAGAGAGTCACTATGAACGATCTCAACGCGTTTGCGCTGCGCGAGCTCATCGAAAGGGCTCTGCGAGAGGACCTCGGCTCTGGCGACGTGACGACCGAAGCGATCTGCGAGTCCGACCAGATGGGCCGCGCTGTCATTCGCACGAAAGAACCCTGTGTGGTCGCTGGGGTGCCCGTCGCTCACATAGTCTTTGAGACGCTCGATAGTCAGATAGAGTTTACGCCGCGAGTGCGCGACGGCGAGCGGCTCTCTGCTCATCAGACTATTGCCGAGATCAAAGGGCAACTGCGGGCTATCTTGATGGGCGAGCGCACCGCGCTCAACTTCTTACAGCGATTGAGCGGGATCGCGACCACGACCGCGCGCTACGTCGAGGCCGTCCGAGATTTTTCTGTCAAAATCTTGGACACGCGCAAGACCGCGCCGGGCTTAAGAATCTTAGACAAATACGCTGTCAGGGTCGGGGGCGGGCAGAATCACCGCCTAGGGCTCTTCGACGGCGTGCTGATCAAGACCAATCACATTCGGGCTGCCGGCGGCATCGTTCGTGCGATTGAGCGCGCGCGCCGCTTGGCCCCGACGACGCTCAAGATCGAAGTCGAAGTGAAAGATCTTACAGAGCTTCAAGAGGCATTAGAAGCTGGAGCGGATATAATTATGCTGGACAATATGGCTCTCGACGAGATGCGCCGGGCAGTTCAGCTTGTCAAGGGACCTAACCCCCTGTCCCCCTTCCCTAAAGAGGAAGGGGGGAAGGCTCCCCTCCCCGCCTCGGGGAGGGGATGGGGGAGAGGGCCTCTCCTCGAAGCCTCTGGCGGCGTCACGTTAGAGAACCTGCGCGAGATCGCCGCCACGGGCGTGGACTTCATCTCTGTCGGCGCGCTCACGCACTCCGTCCAAGCTATAGATATGCATCTGGAGGTGCTTGCACCATGACCGTCGTCGAACAGCTCGAGATCACACAAGAGATCAAGAAACTGAAAACCGAGAAGAACGCCGTGATCTTGGCACATAACTATCAGCTCCCGGAAGTGCAAGATATTGCTGATTTTATTGGAGATTCACTAGGGCTCTCCCAAGCTGCGGCCAAGACCGACGCGGATATTATAGTTTTTTGCGGCGTGCACTTCATGGCCGAGACGGCTTCGATTATCTGCCCAGAAAAAAGAGTCTTGCTGCCCGATCTGGAAGCGGGCTGTTCACTGGCCGCGACGATCAACGCTGAGCAGCTGCGCCAATGGAAATCCGAGCACCCCAACGCTGTCGTCGTCTCCTATGTGAACACGACGGCTGAAGTGAAGGCCGAATCAGATTACTGCTGTACTTCGACGAACGCGCTCAAAGTTATTCAGGCGATCCCGCCCGATAGGGAGATTCTCTTTCTGCCGGATATGTTCTTAGGGGCGTATCTGCAGAGAGTGACGGGGCGGAAGATGCACATCTGGCCTGGGGAGTGCCACGTGCACGCGGGGATTCGCCCACGGGACATCGAGGCGATGCGCGCCGCCCACCCCGAAGCTGATATGCTCGTCCACCCTGAGTGTGGATGTTCGTCGTCGTGTATGTACTATCAAGCGACGGGCGCGCTGAAGGGCGAGATGCACATTCTCTCAACTGAGGGGATGGTCAAGCACGCTCGCCAGAGCCCGGCACAGGAGTTCATCGTCGCTACGGAAGTTGGGATTCTGCACAGACTCAAGAAAGAAGCGACAGGGAAGACGTTCTACCCCGCCAACGAGCGGGCGATCTGCGAGTATATGAAGAAGATCACGCTCGAGAAAGTCTTGCGCTCGCTGCGTGAGGAGATCTACGAGGTTCGCGTGCCGGAGCCGACGGCCAGCAAGGCGCGACGAGCGATTGAACGAATGCTGGCGATCGTGTGAGATTATTTCGGTATTTTTGGTGATGGGAGCGTGCTGCGGCGCTTAATGATATAGCCCCATACGGCAAGGTAGGCAAGAACGATAACAACCTGCATCCAGGGATAGAGGGGGTTGGGGTAACCAAAGGGTTCGTTCATCAAGCCATTAGTAACTACAAGAGCTGATGCTACGATCCCACTAAGCCATAGCCAAAATCTCACCCAGCGCCGTTTGGCCGCGATCTGCGAAAGATCTTTCACAAAAACAAACCATTGAAAGATCAAGATTAGCGCACGCCCAAAAGTCATCCAGATTTCTACAATCATTTTCCTGGTGGCTTCATCCATAATGGTCACCTGTATTTTTTATAACTCTTCACAAGCTCGTTGTCAAGAGGGCTGTTGAGAAGACCCTGCGCTTCTTCTACAATGATCGTGCTATGAAGCGCGTCTTGGTCGGGATGAGTGGCGGCGTAGATAGCTCTGTTGCAGCACTCTTGCTAAAACAGCAGGGCTATGAAGTCATTGGGGTGACTTTGAATCTCTGGTCGTATGAAGATCGCCAGGAACCCTACAACGAATGCTGCTCGCTCGAGGTGCGCACTGTCGCCCAGCAATTGGGCATCGAGCATCACTTTATAGACGCAGGCAAAGAATTCAAAGAGCGCGTCGTGGATGTCTTTCTCGCCGAGCACGCCCAGGGGCGCACACCAAGCCCCTGCGGCCGGTGTAACCGTCTTGTGCGCTTCCCCATTCTGTTAGAGCTCGCGGATCGCTTCAGCTGTGAATTGTTGGCGACGGGCCACCACGCCCGCATCGCCGTCGAGGACGGGGTCTATTATCTGGTGACGAGCAGAGACCCGCTCAAAGATCAGTCGTACTTTCTCTACGGACTCACACAAGCACAGCTCAAGAGAATTCTCTTCCCCGTGGGCGATCTCCTCAAGAGCGAAGTGTGGCAGATTGCGAAAGAGAATAATTTAGTCTCGGCGCGCAAGCCCGAGAGCATGGACTTGTGCTTCATCCCCAAGGGGGATTATCGAGCATATCTACGGGCGCATCTCGATGGGATAGTACAGCCCGGCGAGATCGTGGACACATCGGGTCGGGTCGTGGGACACCATGAGGGCCTAGCGTTCTATACGATTGGGCAGCGTCATGGGCTGGGGGTTGCGCTCGGCGAGCGCGTCTACGTTGTGGGCTTCGATTATGGAAAGAATAGATTGATTGTGGGGGATGAGCGCGCGCTGCTCTCAGAAGGGCTGATCGCAACAGATGTGAATTTTATCTATTTCCCCTCACCCCTGTCTCCCCTCTCCCTCGAGGGGAGAGGGGACGGGGGTGAGGGTGGAGAGGGGAGCAGAGGGGTGAGGGGAGTACC
>JAILZC010000007.1 GCA_023512665.1 Candidatus Bipolaricaulota bacterium
GAACGCGACACTGAACAGACCGGTGCGTAAAAACTGCTGCGCCGCCACAGCGACCGACTGAGCCAGGGCTCCGCCTACAACCAGCCCCGCTAGCCCCCCCATCAGCCCCAACACGCCCGACTCTATGAGAAAGAGCACGACAATATGCTCGCGCCTGGCCCCGATGGCCTTCAGAATCCCGATCTCGTGCGTGCGCTCCACAATCGCCATGAGCATCGTGTTCGTCAGCCCAATACCGCCGACTAACAGAGAAATCCCCGCGATGGCTCCCAGCGTCCAGCGTAGCACCGCCAATACCCCGCTGACAATATCGCTGAGCTGCTTCGATGACTGCACGACAAACTCGCCTAAGTCCCTCAAGATTTTTTGGATCTCTTGGGCGAGGGCTGTCGGGTCTACGCCGGGCGCTGCTCGCACAAACGCCACCGAGATCAAGCCCTTCTCGTCCACCAATTCTTCAAGCTTCTCTAAAGAGAGATAGAGCGCATAGTCGTCTTGGTCATTGCCCGTGCGCTTCAACAGCCCGACGACGCGAAACGCACGATTGTGAACCGTGACGCTCTCGCCGAGCGCGACTTTCAGATCACGTGCTGCGCCCTCACCGAGCACGACTTCGTCGTGGCTTGGCGCAAAGAGCCTCCCTGCGACAAGCTCTAATCCGCCAAAGAGCTGGCCGTCACCCTCAAAAGAGCGAACGCCAACGGCGCTGAGAAATCCCGGTGTCGCCGCGCTCTTCACAGAGAGTATCTCCCGGCGCACTGCCCCTACGCTTCTCACCCCAGCGATATCTCTCAGCAGGGCGAGATCGAGCCTCGTCGGCCGTGGCTCTCCCAGGCCTCCTGCGGGCACAACGAGAATGACGTCAGCGCCAAGTTTAGCAAATTGTCGCTCAATCGCGCGTTGCGCTCCCAAGCTCAGCGAGATCAGCGCCACGACGGCCGTCATGCCGATAGCGATCCCGATCAGCGTCAGGGCGCTGCGCGCCTTGCGCGCCGCAAGATTTCTGAGCGCCAAAAGAGCCAGATCGCGCAGCATATCACGGGCGCATCGAGAACTCTGTTAACTCTAACGTAAACACGGTCACGAAGAGCAGCCCACGGCGCTCATCAATCTGTAGCAAGGGGGGAAAGGGCACGGCTCTGTGGAGCGTCAGGGCTAACAGAGTGCGCTGATTGGGCTTTTTGGGGTCGGTGAGCACGCCACGGATCACGTCTACCCCGGCGATCCTGTCGCGCTCACCCGCTTCAAAGCGTGCCCCGTTGGGCAGCACGTAGACCGTGTTGGGCTGAATATCTGCCAAAAACTTCCGCAAGGCCGTGAGGGATTCGCTGTTGACCTCGAGCTGGGCGCGCGCCAGCCCTTCCAAGACGCCGCGCTCCAAGTCCGCTCGCGTGCCCGTGACTTCGTTCGTCGTCCTCACCGTGAACGTGTCCGAAGAGATTGGCTGGATCTCCATCGTCAAGAGAATGGGATAATTCGACTTCTCTTGGGTGATTCTGTAGACGGACTTGCTTGTGCCGCCGGGGTAATTCTGGAAAAACCCGCCCTGCTGGGCCAACGCCCACAGGCTCACAGCTCCGAACACTATGAAGAAGACTGTCGCGCGTCGCATTGTTCTTCCTCCTTTCTCTCTTCACCCCTCCCCTTATCTCACCCTGGCCCTCTTCGTTTACGGAGAGGGCCAGGGTGAGGTGAAGGAGGCTAGGGGGTTAGGTCTAGAAAAAGAAGAGGCCTTAACCCCAGCCGATGCATCCTCTTCCTCAGGGCCTGGGCGGGGTCTCCCTTAGCAGCCTCTGGGGACGCGGTTCGATCACCGGGTTAAGGCCCTCTTTCATCTTAATAGATCGTGTTGTATCTGTCCACCCTTCAGTTGACTGTGATGAAGATCACCAGACGATTATTGGTCTCATCGGGCTCGGAGATCCGGTTATCTGGGTCTACGGTCACGGCGATCTCATACGTCCCTGGGGACAGAGAGATCGTGTTCAACTGCGCTGTGACGGTGGCCCGAGCGCCCCCGTCTAAGCTCGCGAGAGTTTGGCGGCTGAAGACGGGATCAGCCCCTCCCAGGAGATTGCGATAGCTGAACTCCACCACAAACGACCCTGAAGGCATCGCTCCTAAGTTCGCAATCACCGCGGAGAACCGCACAATCTGGCCACGCGAGACGACGGCTTGATTGGGCGTGAGCGTCAAGCTCACGGCAGCGAGATCAACCAATCCCGCCCCACCGCCGATGACTGCTCGCGCTGTCTGCGCGTTATTTGTCTCATTTAGCTCTGGGATGAGATTATCCGGGTCGAGCTGGACTCGGATCTCGTAGAGCCCTGGGGCGAGAGTGCGCGTGTCGAGCTCGGCCTTTACTTGCTTAGCCTTCTCCGGGCCCACCTCAAGCTCGGTGATGATCGCTGTGCCGAAGACCGTAAAGTCCGGATTTGGCTGAGCAGGGTCATCCACACGGCGGAAGGCAAATTCGACTTTGAAGTCGCGGGTTGTCCGTCCTGCCCCGATGTTTTGGACATCGGCGAAGACCCCAAGCGTCGCGCCAGGGGGCACGGATCCGCTGGGCTGGAAGACCAGCGGTTCGCGGAAGGTCAGATCGGGCTTCCCGACTATAACGACTTGGAAGCCCCGCTGAGCGCGAGGCCCACCAATGAAGTTATTCTGCTCGCTCACTTCTTCCACACGCCCAAAGGGGGCTTCAGGGCTGGGGGGATCAACGATGACCCCGATCTCATAGACTCCCGGAGCGAAAAGCTCCGTGCTCACGTGGGTCTTGGCGGTGAACTCGTCGGTCAGCCCTAAGCCCGTGGTGCGGGAGCGCGTGCCGATCTCCGCGCACGGGGCTTGAGAGAAGTACTCCCGAATGCAGAACGCCACGTCAAAGCCGCCCGCGGGGATCTGCCCGATATTCCTGACAGTCACTTCCAGATCGAGTATCTCCCCTTGGGTGATCTCAAAGCTTAAGGGCATGGCTATAGTCTCTGGGGTCTTGGGGCGCTTCACTTTGAGCGTGGCGCGATCGGGAATGAGATCGGGCCCAAAGATGAGCAGGGCTTGCCCTTGGCCCGGTTGCCCCGGAATCCCCGTGCCGCTGCTCGCTATATTATTCCCCTCGTTCTGCTCTTCTATACGGTTCTGGGGGTCGAGAGTGACTGTCAGCTCGTAGAAGCCCGGACGCACCGGCGGCCCTGTCTCTAGCCGACACTCAGCAGCGAACTTCCCGCCTGGCACCAGCGAGGGCACAGCGACGCGCGCAAAGGGGATAGGAGCCGCTGTGACGTCCTCCAGACGACGATACGAACATTGCGCTTCGGAAGCCTCAACAAACGCATCGCCGATGTTCTCTACGGTGAAGATGATCCGCACGGGTTGCCCACGATGCGCCGCCAGCGACGGTGGGTCAAAAGCGAATTCTGTGATCGCCAGATCGGGCCGGCGCGGCCGGATCACCCGGAAGCTGATCAGCATCTCGTTATTGGTCTCGTCGAGCTCCGCGACGCGCCCCTGGGGGTCTATCACAACACGGACCTCATACGCTCCCGGGGTGAGCGCAGGCAGCTGGGCCTGGGCGACCAGCTCCGCGTTGGGGGTGAGTCTATTGTTTGTGCAGTTGGCCGTGCAGGAGATGGGGTTCCAGCGCGCTCGTCCGGTCTCGCGCACCGAGAACTCAACATCAAATCCCTCAGCGCTGGCCATCCCGTTATTGAGAATCTCCGCTGTGATTGTGCCCTTCCCTTGCTCAAGAGGGGACGCGGGCGTCACAACTAAGCCCTTGGGGGTCAGCTCCGGCAAGCGCGGCAGAGGAGACTGGAGCGTCAACGCCGTCGTGAGAGTATTATTCGATTCGTCAAGCTCACTGATCGTATCTTCGGGATCAACGATGACGCGCAGTTCGTACACCCCCGGCTGCAGGGAGAGTTCTTCTGTCTTGAGGCTGACCTGGACAGCTTGACGCGCCGGCTCTTTCTGAGAAGCTGCTGATATTTGAGGCACAGTGGCGGTCGCGAAGCGTCGCCCATTGATCAAGAACGCTACTAGAACATTGTCGGCTGGGGCCGTGCCGGCATTGGCGATCTGCACTGTGACGAGCGCCTCTGATCCGGCGCGGACCAGCGTTGGGGTAATCGCAATGCTTTCAGGGTAGAGCTCAGGCCCCTTGACGGTGAGCAGAGCTGTCAGCGTATTATTCGCTTCGTCTTGCTCTTCGACGGCGCCGCTGGGCTGCTCCTTGCTTGTGGGGTCTACTCGGACTTGGACGAGATAGACTCCAGGCTCGAGCTTTGTTGTTGCAGGATCGCGGGGGTTAGGGAACTGAATCTCCGTGCCGTGCAAATCTCGTCCGGAGCGCTCCTCCCCAGCTTTCAAGCCCGTGGGCACAGAAGCTTTGGCGAACTCGATCAATTGCTCTGGAGCGCAGGTGCTGCGCGGCGTGGGCAGCTTACAGAAGAGATACTGCACTTCAAACGGGCCAGCATCTACGGGGCCGTTGTTCCGCACGGTCGCGCTCACCGTGACGGTAGTCTGGCCATCAATGGGCGATGGGGGGGTGAAGGCGAGCGCGGTGGGCACCAAGTCGGGCTTGTTCAATCGCGATGGGCGGATCTGCAGCCCTACGACCAGCTCGTTGTTCGTCTCATCTTCTTCAGAGATCTGATTAGTAGAATCAACCAACACTCGAATTTCATAGGTGCCAGGCTCGACCTCAGCTTTCGCGGTGTCAAGTGTGCCCTCAACGGTGATCGTTTGATCGCGGGGGCTGAGCCCTTGGAGGGTAATCACTCCCTTGCCGTCGGGAAAGCTCACCCAAGGGCGGGGAGGAGCACTCTTAATACGATAGAAGAACTCGACGGTGAAGCGCGGGGCAGCACTGCCCCCGGTGTTGACGATCTTGGCACGCGCCGTCACCGAGACGCCCTTATCTATAGGGGAGGGTGGGGTGAGCACTAGGCTTGTCGGGTGCAGTTCTGGAAGTGCCGGTGCACCGGCCTGGCCCAAGCTCATCAAGACGCTTGGACTTGTCCCCCCTAATATCACAGCTCCAATACCAACGAGAACTATGCCGAGAATGCCTATCCCTCTCCTCTGGCCGGTGCGACTGCTCCCCATGATGCCACCTCCTGAAGATTTTTTCTCAAAGCTATTCTAGCTTTTTGTGCTTGTAAAGTCTAGTCCCCCTAGGGACGGCGGTTCACGACGTAGAGTCCGCCGTCGTCGACACCGATGTAAATATCGAGAAAAGAGCCTGGGCCACGCACATAGAGCGCCGGGGTGGTGCGAATGGCCGCGCGCGGATCATTCCCTGCGCCAGGCACAGTGTGGACGAAGCGCACCAGTCCGCTGTCGGGGTCAACGCCGTAGAGATTCCCATCTACAGAGCCGACAATGACCGTCCCCGTTCCTGTGGCTCCCAAACGGCGATCTATGACGGGGGAGGATCGGGGTAAATCCCCGTCGAGGGGGTTGGGGTTGCCTTCGGTGACGATGGTGAGAGCAAACTTCTGTTTGCCGCGCCCGCGGCCTGGTATAGGCTGGCCTTTGCTATCTTTCTCGTCGCTGCGAAAGAGCGCGTAGAGCTTGCCATCATCAGAGACAAAGTAGACGGCGTTCTTGACGGGGTCTACGGCAGCCTTGGTGCGGACCGGCCCTAAAGTCTCGAACTTATAGAGCTCGTTCCCATCGCGATCGATAGCATAGAAGATGCCATTGTCTACACCAAAGTAGATTGCAGCCTCCGTCCCAAGGATATCTAAGAGCGGCGAACCTCGGATGGGGCTGAGGACATCCACAGACTTCTTGATATTTTGGAGGTTCTCCCGATCAACAATGTAGAGCTTGCCATCGTCAGAGCCGAAGTAGACAACAGATTTGACAAAGTCGATGATTGGGGCGGCACGGATGGCGCCTTTGGCTGCTTGAAAAGGGTTCGGTTCAAGCGTACCATCGGATGCTCTGATCGCCTGCATCTCTTGATCGTCCGCCCCCACGTAGAGCACTCGACGGGGTTGATCGAGTGCCGGGGGCACACGGATGGGAGCAGACCGTTGGGCAGGGTTAAACCCATCAACTTGCTGCCCGGTGTCTCGATCGACAGCGTAGAGCTTGCCGTCATCAGCCCCAATATAGATTCGGTTGCGTGCTTCGTCAATGACTGGGGCCGTACGCATGGGGCGACGCTTCGATGGATCTGGGTCAGGCGAAAAGACCCACTTGGGCCGCCGCGGCGTCTCGGTGCTCACCAACGGAATCGCATAAAGATTCCCGTCGTCAGCCCCAAAATAGATCGCGTTTTTCGCAAGATCTATCACAGGGGAGGAGCGAATGGGGCTGCCATCGGGCACCCGAAAGACAAGTTGCAACAGACTGCTCTGCGCCACCCCCACTGCGCTGAGCGCGCCCACGACGACAGCGACAGCGAGCACTCTTCCGATACGTCCCATGACCGCCTCCTTTTCACCCTCACCCCCGTCCCCTCTCCCCTCCGAGGGAGAGGGGAGCTCAGGGGTGAGGGGGCTTTGAGCTCATTTTAAGTCCCCTAATTTCTGCACACGGTTGTTCAACAGCTCCACGATATAGATATTGCCGGCGCCGTCTACGGTAACATCCTGTGGGGCGTTAAACTCCCCCTCCCCGTTGCCCTGCTCGCCCCATTGCCGTCTGAACGTGCCGTCGGCGTTGAACTCCTGCACGCGGTGATTGTTCTGGTCCACCACGAGCAAGATCCCCGCTGGGGTAAACGCCAACCCGCGCGGCACGTCAAACTGCCCCACCGCCGAGCCGTTCCTCCCCCACTTGAGCAAGAACTTCCCAGAAGGATCGAATTTCTGGATGCGATGGTTCCCCGTATCGGAGACGTAGACGTTACCCGCCCCGTCCACCACCACGGCTTGGGGCTCGAAGAATTGCCCATCGCCCACTTGGAGAGGGCCAGCTCCATCGGGATCAAGGCAGCGCCCGGTAGGCGGCGTGACCGTGAGATTACACTCGCTCCCCCACTTGGTGCTAAACCGCACGGGAGAGGTACTGACATCGAATCGCTGAATGCGATGGTTACCCTTATCCGTCACATAGGCGAACCTCCCGGCGCTGTCCAGGGCAATGCCGATGGGGAACTCAAACTGGCCGTCACCACTGCCGCGCGCGCCCCACCTGCCCAAAAACTTTCCCGTCGAATCGAATTTCTGTATTCTGTGGTTGCCGCTGTCCACTACGTAGATGTTCCCCGTAGCGTCTATAGCGATATCCGTGGGGCCATCGAATTGGCCATCGCCGGGGGAGAGCGGGCCGCCACCATCGGGATCGCGACACCCCTCCCCCGTGCGCAAGAGACACCGACTCCCCCACACGAAGCTTGGGAACTTTTCGTTCAGCTTGAATGTAGCCGGATCAAAGACTTGAATACGGTGGTTCTCCGTGTCGGCGACATAGATGCGCCCACGGCCGTCCACCGCGATCCCTTGAGGCCGGCGGAACTCTCCAGACCTGGTGCCGTCTTGGCCAAACTGATCGAGGAAGAAGAGCCCATCGGCGACCCTGCGCCCCGCAATGAACTCGAATGTACTCCGCTGACGCAGCACGCTCTGCTCGCTGCGATTGCCCTGACGATCCACCAAGACAGCTTTCAGAGTGATCCGTTGAGCGCTGTTACACTGAATTGTGAAGCTGAGCTGGCCCTCTCGCTCCCCCAAGACCCGATCGCTGACCTCGATCCCTTCCAGAGGGAGGGTGCAGTCAGCTAATCGCTTGGGGTCAGAGAAGTTCACTAACTGGAACTCGACCCGGCTCAATTGCCCCTCGCGGTCCACAAACCCCACGCCTACTTCTTGTTTGGCCCCGAGGGGGATCTGCTCTGGAAACTCGATCCCACTGATGATCGGCTCTGGGCCGACGGCCTTGAACGAGAATATTTTCGGCTGACTGATATTTCTCTTGGCGTCTTCGAGGGTTACTTCGAGGGTCACGTCTTGGGGCACAGTCGTGAAGATTCGGAAATCGAAGGCTCCTTGAGGTTCAGTCTGGGCGGGAGGTTCAAAGCTGAAGACCTGCCCAACTTTAAAAGCCCCCGGTGGGGCATCCCTGAGAGGGGTGGCGTCAATCACGCGAAATGCAATCTTGACTATGTCTTTATTAATATCTTCATAGCCGATGGCCCCGAGAAAGTCCGAGCCGTCAGCAGCGATCCAATTGATCGCCGTGGTGAACGTTGGCGGGGGAAGTGTATTTGGGGGGCACTTATCGGCAGGCAGGGCCGGCGGCGCCACAACACAGCGAGCCTTGGGCAGAAGTATATACGTCACACGCGGGGCCTCGGGGCTCTCGATCTGCGATTGTGACAATAACCCTGGGACATTCAGCCCTACGAACACGAGCAAAGATGCGAAGACCAACACCCGGAATGTGCTATTTCCCCTGCGTCTCATTTTATAACCTCCTTGCGCCAGACTTCGTCTGGACAAGCTTCGCTTGACGCTCATCTTCGCCATGGCGAAGGCAAACGGTCCAGGCGAAGCCTGGGGCGAAGTCTGGTCACTTAAAATGCGGCGGCAAGACAAACGTTCCGGTTGCGTATTCGTTCGGATAGAGCACGACCCGCGCGCCGTCGGGCGCGATCTGGGTGTAGAAGGGCCGCGCCCCGTCGAACGCCGGAGCTCCGCCCGTCTTGTTGATCCCGTAGACCTGATCGTGAGCCACAGCTAACTTCAGCGGGTCCCGCTGCTGCTCCTCGACGCTGTAGAACCGTATCACGCCCACGACGCCGGCCACTCTCGTCCCTTCCAAGGCGTTGACGAGATCGTCAGCAGCAGTGGTGCGGGCGCGCCCCAGCGCGTCGGCGAGAGCATACACCGCGTCGTATGTTGTCGCGGCGGTGAAGGCCGGCCGCGCCCCAAAGCGCCTCTGGTAGTTCCTATAAAACTCGAGGGTCTTGGGGCCGACTCTTTCGGTCTGTGCTGCAAAGTCCGTGACGACATAGCCTGCGGCGGCACCTTTCAGGTCGTCATAGAGCAATGCTTCGTTCCAGCCAAAGAGCGCCACTTTCACTTTGTTTGCTGACCAGCCCTGAGCGAACTCTGCGCCCACTTTCGCGTCGAAGAACACTGTGATCGCTGCGGGCACATTGACCTTCTGCAGGCGTTCCAAGAGAACCGCGGCTTGGCCATCGGCAAGAGTGCCCACGACATCGAGGCCCGCCCGTGTGAGCCGGGGCAAGAGCACCGCACGAAAGTCCGCGCTCTGCTTGGACGCGTCTCCTACCAGCGCGACGGCGTTCGACGCGAGCACCTTCTCTTTCACCAGACGTCCCACAAGAAATTCGCGAGCGAACTCCCCGCCGTCAAACGCTTGGGCGGCTGCCCCCACGATGCCCGCACGGAAGATATATTTGAAGTTGGCATAGTTTCCCGCGACTTGATCCGTGCCCAGCAGCGGCGTCCCCGTGATGATAAAGGGCTTCTTCACGCGGGGGATTTCAAGCAAGAGCGCGGGGATCGTATCGGTTCGAGAGAGCCCAACGATGGCATCGGCTCCCCTATTGATGAGATCGGTCAGCACATTCCGAGCGCGGACGGGATCAGTCTCGCTCCCTAAGTCCCCAACGATTACGCTAAACCTCAGCTCATCAGCAGCAAGCTGCGCCCCGTTGAGCACTCCTTGCCCCAACGGGGAGCTGGTGCTGCCCAAAACACCCACGGTCAGCGTCTGCTGGCCATAGCCTCGAGAGGGCCCAAGGAGCACCGCAGCGGCTGTGACTCCCAGGGCGTGCAGGAATGTGCGTCGGCTCATGGCGGCACGCATAGATAGCCTCCTTGGTCTCCCCATTATAGCACGAAGGAACCCTCATGCCTAGAGGGGGGACACTGCTTTAGATACCGGTGTGGTGGGGCAAAAGTTTCAATGTTATCTACACTACAGACAACTAGAGCGAGAGAATGCTATAATATAGCCTCTCTATCATCCTCTCACCACCACCTCAAGCAGGTGGGATGGAGCCCCTCCCCCAAGGGGCTCCTTATCTTTTAGCCGAGAACCTCTCGCAAAGCGCGAGCGGCGGAGAGGGCATCGGCGCGGCTGACGTCCAGATGGGTCACCAAGCGCACGCGGCGCGGCCCGATCGCCAGCGCCAGAATACCGCGCTTCTTGAGCTCAACGATGAGCTGCTCTGCTGAAGTCTTAGCCAGCTCGAAGATGACAATATTCGTCTCCACGGGTTCGAGCCGGACTTCGGGGATCTCTTTGAGAGCCTTGGCTAAGATTTGAGCGTTCTCGTGATCTTCGGCGAGACGCTCAATATGATGCTCTAACGCATACAACCCCGCGGCCGCAAGAATCCCGACCTGGCGCATCCCCCCGCCGAGCATCTTCCGCACCCTTCGGGCCCTCTCGATAAACTCTGATGATCCTACAAGCATCGAGCCCACCGGCGCTCCTAAGCCCTTCGACAGACAGAACATCACTGAGTCGAAGCCCTCGGTCAGCTCTTTGACCGAGCGCCCAGTCGCCACGGCCGCGTTGAAGATCCGCGCCCCGTCGAGGTGCACGGCCAACCCGCGCTCGTGGGCTTTTTCTATAATTTCTCGAGCCCACTCCAGGGGGTAGACGCCCCCGCCCTTGAAGTTATGGGTGTTCTCCAGACAGATCAGTCGTGTCTGGGCGTAGTAATAGACTTTGGGGCGGATAGCAGGCTCGATCTGCTCCCAACGCAGCCATCCGCGCTCGCTGGGAATAGGGCGCGGGATCACCCCAGAGAACGCGGCCATCATCGCCATCTCGGAGTTGAAGATATGCGAAGCCTCTTCGAGAATCACTTCGTCGCCGGGCTGGGTGTGGACTCTGAGAGCGATCTGATTCCCCATTACCCCCGAAGGGACAAAGAGTGCCGCCTCGCGCCCGAAAATCTCTGCTGCCCGCGCTTGGAGTCTATTGACCGTCGGGTCCTCGCCGAAGACGTCATCGCCGACTTCGGCCTCGGCCATCGCCTGGCGCAGCACCCCTTGCTCGGGTGGATTCTGGAAGGTCAGCATGAGGGAGGAGCCACTCGAGAACTCGATGCCCGGTCGCAGCCCGAACAAGATTAGGTAGACCGTTCCCGGGATGATGATGAGCAGGGAGAACAGGAAATACCAGTAGCGTTTGCCGCTGACGTCGATCAAAGGTTTACCTCGGTGCGGAGACAGTCGGACGCGGACTGCCAACCGGACGTACGTCTTCACCGGCATGGAGGCCAAAGAGCCAGCGAATCCGTGGCTGGGCATCCACATTGGTGCCGCGCAGCCAGAATTGCTGCGTGGCGCGCAGGAAGGTGCGGGTCACCGTGATCGCGGTGAACATGCTAACGATTACGCTGATGGCAAG
>JAILZC010000070.1 GCA_023512665.1 Candidatus Bipolaricaulota bacterium
CTTGAAAACCGACGCGCGATAAGCGCTTGGGGGTTCGAGTCCCCCGCCCTCCGCCAGACTTCGTCTGGACTGTTCGCCGTGCCGCCGCAGGCGGCACGATGAAGGGCAAGCGAAGCTTGTCCAGACGAAGTCCGGCCCTCTTGACAATCTATATAGCTATATATTACAATACGCACCAATCACAATAGACGGGAGGGACTATGGAGACACGGAGAGTGCAGATCACTGGCGGGGCGACGTTCATGGTCACGCTGCCCAAGGACTGGGCCGAAGCGCAGAAGCTCCACGCTGGCGCCGAGATCGAGCTCCACCCCCACGACCCTGATCTTTTGATTTTACGCCCGCATCGCGACTCCCAGCCCAGCCGCGGCGTCCTGGCCCTCGACGCCAAGACGGGCGACGCGCTCATGCGCGCGTTCATCTCGATGTACGTCGCGGGGTTCGATATTATCGAGGTGCGCGGCGAGCGCATCACCCCCGAGCAGCGTCAGACGATCCGCAAAGTCACGCAAGCCCT
The DNA here is from genome assembly GCA_023512665.1 of Candidatus Bipolaricaulota bacterium. Taxonomy (GTDB): domain Bacteria; phylum Bipolaricaulota; class Bipolaricaulia; order RBG-16-55-9; family DRXL01; genus JANXCC01. Next base: position 518 of record JAILZC010000070.1, read on the forward strand.
CATCGGCCCAGAGATCATGGAAGAATCGCGGGATTCTATCATCATTCACAATCTGCTCAACCTCTCCGAGCTGTCCGCGCCGAAGACGCTCGATCGCATCTTCTTGATGGTGCACGATATGTTCAGCGACGCGGTGCGCGCGGCCGCCGAGCATGACGCCGAACTGGCTCACGACATCGTGGCCCGTGACGAGGATGTCGATCGCCTCTATCTGATGCTCTATCGGCAATTTCGCATCGTGCTGTGCGATCTCTTGGCCGAGGAAGCCGTGGGGGTCAGCCGCGTCAAGCTCTTCGACACGCACACGGTGGCGCGGCAGCTGGAGCGCGTGGCCGACCACGCGGTCAAGATCGCCCATGTGACGACATCGCTCGAAGCCAAGCCTCCGGCCAAAGTCGCCGACGCCCTGCGCAAGGGCGGCGATCAGGTCACGGCGCTGTTGCGCGAATCTGTAGAGGCGTTCCGCGCGGCCAACCCCGATCTGGCCAGCCGGGTGATTGATACAGCCCTTGGGCTGGAGGAGCGCTTGATGAAAGCAGTCAAGCTCCTGTGGGCCCTCGACCCCCACGAGGCGCAGCTCATCGGCATCGCGTTTGACAGCATCGGGCGCGTCAAAGATTACTCCATCAACATCGCCGAGACGGCGCTCAACACCGCCGCTCCCACGCCCTAGAACGATTCCCACTGGATCGGCCCGGTGAAGTCCGGCAGACTCTCAGCCGTTACCGGCACGGAGGCACGATAGATCGTAGGAATGGGCGCTTCCGTCCCAACGCGATAGATGTAGACTCTCTGTTGGTTGTCTGTGACGTGTCGGAAATACTCGACGATCAGCTTGAATTTTTGCAGCAGCAAGGGTCTACTGCGCTGGCTGCGCGTGAGCGCTTCGCTAATATAGACTTGGCTGTCGGCGATATACGCCGAATACGTCACGGCGAAGTCTTCGTACTGATTGGTCATAGCGTAGAGCGAGCGGTCAATGGGGTCGCGCGCGAAGTTATCGGGGTCTCGGCCCGACTCGTTGAAGAGTTTTTCCCAGCGCTCTTGCTGGTCGGCCGTAGACCGGGTGAAGTGCACCAGGTGCCCCAGCTCGTGATAGGCCACAAGAGTAAATGTGCGCCCGGCCCGCAGGCCGGGAAGCTCAATGAGGCTGGGAGGGAAATATTGTCCGTAGAGGTAGAGATCGGGCTCGCGGGCGCGGATCTCGCGCAAGCGCCTCAGATGCTCACTGGGGAGCGAGCGCAGCGTGTTATAGAGCTGCTGGCAGTGCAGGTCTTCCAACTCCGTGCCGATCTCATAGCTCACCTTCACTCTGTATTGGACAGAGATCTCCTTGCAAAAGCGCCGCGGGTAGGTAAGCTCAAAGCGCCCTTCGACCGTCTGGGAGCTCAGATTCGTGACGACCAAGCGCCACGGGCGACCGACGTCGGCCTCGGAGACTTCGGTCTTAGCCGTTTGGGTCGCCGAGCCCGTCTGATCTATGGCGGGTCGGCCCTCGAAGAAGAGCTGCACTCGCACGGTCGCCGGGCTGGTGCGCAACGCTAACCTGAACATGATCTCCCCTGTTGTTGTGGGGGTGAAGTCGTACTCGATCTTCTCGGTGGGTTTGAGCGAGAGATCGCTGAGGCGCGCGGTGATCGTTGCGTGTGCCGGCAGGAGCACGGCACAGACTAACAGCACAATTCCCACGCGAGTTCGCGTCATGGTCATCGGCCCCTTTCTTTATGCTGCGATGGCTCGTATTGTAGCACGGAATCTTCTCGCTGTCACGCCATCAGGGCCCGACGCACCCCTTCGACGTCCACGCGATGATGGCACAGCTCTACCCCGTCGAGCGCGACGACGGGAATATCATAGTGGTATCGCTCAAAGAGTTGAGGGTCTTGCGTAATATCAGTGAGCACTAGCTCAAAGGGGGTCTCTTGCTGGAGCGCACGCAAGATGCGCTCGGCCTCATGGCAGAGATGGCAATCGGGCTTGGTGTAGAGCGTGATCGTCTTCATAGAAGCTCTGAGATGATCTGGAAGCGATGCGGCTCGATCTGACGGACGCGCCCGGCGCTCTCCAGCCCTTCCAAGTGCGCATAGACCTCCCCAGCCCCCAGCAGCACGTGATGGTCTTTGAGCCTCCCGAAGAGCTTTTGCGCGATCTGGAACGCCGTGAGCGCCCCTCCGTCGCTCAAGATTTTGAGAATACGCTCGGTTCGCTCGTCATGGTGCTCAAAAATCTTTGTGATGCGCGGGCGGGGGTCCCGCCACGGGCGGCCATGCCCCGGAAAGACCTCGAGACTCTCGACGTTGGGCAAGGCGAGGACCTTGTGCAGGGAACTGAGAAATTTCCCTAGATGCCCCGCAGAAGTGACGTCGGTCGCGCCGACGTTGGACGTGTAGGTCGGCAAGAGATGATCCCCAGTGAAGAGTTTTTCGCCCAGCAAGAAGCACGCCGAGCCTTGGGTGTGGCCGGGAGTGTGCAGGACGCGAAATGCTAACTCCCCGAAGCGCAGCGTTTGGCCGTCATCTAGTCTGTGCGCGGCGGGGACAGAGCGGGCCAATCCCACAAACCGCGAGCGAAAGTGCGCCATCTGCAGTATGATTTCGTCGGGGATACCCCAGCGGCGCATCGCTTCCAAATAGAGTTGGGAGACCTCCTCATGGCGCTCGTCGAAGAACGCGACGTCAGTCCAATCGTCGCGGTGCACGTAGACAGCCGCCCCGGATTCTTCGCTGAGGGCACGGGCTAACCCGCAGTGATCTACGTGCTTATGTGTGAGTAAGATGGCAGCGATATCTTTGAGCGCGCAGCCGTGCCGCGCGAGCTCGGCGCGTACCAATCCCAAGGACTCTTCGGTGCCGATGCCGGTGTCTATGAGCACGGCCGGGCTGTGCTCATTTTGAATCAAGAAGGCGTTCGCTGGGCCTTCAAAGTAAGGGTTGGGGATGGCAATCTGATGCACAACTACGCTCATAGTGCGCTATCTTAGCGAACAACGCTTCGCCGTGCAATCAGCGGACCTCGATGCTGCCGTTCGTCGTCGTCGCTGTGATCGTGATCTTCGTTGGAGCCGTCTGAAGATTGTTCGTCTGGCCCGCGACGCGACGGCGCTCTTGATCCCGAAAGAGGAAGTTGGGGATCTGCACCCTCACTCGACTCGTCATGCTCTGTGCTGAGATCGCACAGCCCACAGAGGGGTCATCAGGGACGTCGAGCTCGATCGAGCCGTTGAAGGTGCTCAGCTCATAGTTGCCCGTCACGCTCCCCAAGATGAGATCAATCGAGCCGTTGGCTGTCGAGATCGTCGCTTGGCTTGCTGAGAGCTGCCCGCTGATGGACCCGTTGGCCGTCTGGAGCTGAGCGTTCTGTGCCGTGAGCGTGTTGAGCTTGATGCGCCCGTTCGTTGTGTTCAAATCTGCTGTCGCGGCGTTGATCTCTTGGACGCTGATCGCGCCGTTGAGCGAGCTGACGTTCAGCTCGTAGACGCGCCCGCGCGGCAGCCAGAGCTGGACGTCCGTCTCCAGCGAGCTGAACGGCCCCAGTGCCTGTCGTGGGGCGCGAAAGCTGATCCCTGTAGGCGACAGTTGCGGCTGAAGAGTGACGCTCTCGATGAGCCGTTGGGCCTCACCAAGGCTCCAGGCGCGGGCGCGCGCCTTCAGCACGACCTGAAATGAGTTCTGCTCCCAGGTCTGCACGGTCGCGTCGCCGTTGTGCAAGTCGAGCGTGACCGTGAGCGTCGCTGCTGTTGGGTCGAACGCGCCGTCGAACGAAAAGGTCTTCTCGGCACGCTCCGGGCCGAGCACGTTCACCCACGTTGAGACTTCGGACTTGGAGACGATCAACCCCAAGACCGCCGCGCCGACGACGAGCGCGATCACGTGAATGAGTTCATCAAAGAGCAGCGAGCGCGACCAGAGCGCCAGCACAAAACAGATCAAGAGCACAACCCCACCGGTGATGACCAGGTCCGCGCGCTCGATGGGCGCGAACGCGCCCCAGTCTATATACTGCAACGCGAGCACGAAGACCCCGAGAAAGATTAAAAATTCTCCCAGACGCATGGCGCTCGATCTCATGGCTGGCCTCCTTGTTCAGAGTCGCTCGCTGGGCGGTATCGTGCCAAACCCGAGATGAGCAGCCCCACCCCTAAGATGATCAGAATCCCCGGTAACACGAAGCGCCAGGACAGCTCGAACCAGCCCATCAGCGAGAGCCGCCACGCGACCCCGCCCAAGATCAAGACGACTCCCCAGAAGAGATACTTATACGGGCTGTGAATCTTCTCAGGCACTCGAACCACCTCCTCCGCGACGCGCGTAGGCTAAGCCGACTAAGAGCACACCCACAGCGATGAGCAAGACCGCCCAGGGCAATTCTGGGAGATACTGTCTCACGAGTGAATAGACGCCGATGCCGATCAACAGGAGTCCGCCGAAGATGAGCCAATCTTCAGAGCGTGGGGGTGCCAACGTCGGCGTGGGAGGGTTGGGCTGGGCGGCCGTCTGTGATTGCATATAGAGCTTGGCAATCAGCAGACTGGCGATGAGTGCGCCGATGGGCCAGAAGATCCAGCTCACGATGACCATGCCCACGGCGAAGCCGGGATTGACCGCGTAGCGCGCGAGGAGATCGCCCAGCTCAGCGAAGAACTGCAAGGGGGATTTCGATTGTTCTGGGTTCATGGATCTACCTCCTGCTGGGTGCAGAGAACCATAAAGCCAAGATGATAACAGTCAGCAATATGCCAAGCAGAGCGAGTACCGGCGTGAGAGCCCACAGCAGAACAAGGCCAACAACAACCACCACACAGGTGACCTCGACCCCAATTGCTTGAAGGGTCGAGAGACCATGAGCTTCTCTTACAGCAAGGACGCTCAGTACTAGACCCCAAATGAATGTCCCTATATCTCCTAACATTTTGAGCACTTCTCCAAGGTCGCCCATAGGTTTAGCGAGATTGATGAGAAGAAACTGAAAGAGCTCTGGCGGTATGAAAGCAAATGCCAAGGCGCTAAACAATTCAGGGTAGCTCCCCCGACCGCCAAAAAACCAACTGATCCAGTGGAGCATTGCAGAAGATACGAGAAAAACCAGAGGAGCGATCACTACGGCTATCGACGCAGCCTTCCAAGGTGATTGGTATGCCGTTTGAGGTGTCCACCAGACGAGTGTAGAAACGAAAGGGATGACAACGATGAACGCGATAGCCCAGCCTATGGGCTGCTGGCGCGCTGCGCTTGATAAGCCTTCAGCGGGGCTGAAGAAGGCTTGCCAAATCAAGTCACCGATGGAGAGGGCCGGGGTGGACGTCAGTTTAGTGCGCATCTTTTGTGTACCCCCTTTCTCTTACGCTAACTAGCTCGTTTAGTATCGTGGCACTGCGTACCAGCCCTCCAG
>JAILZC010000071.1 GCA_023512665.1 Candidatus Bipolaricaulota bacterium
GGACGTGGCTGGTGAGGATACCTCTCCCCTACCCCCTCCCCTAAAGAGGGAGGGGCCGGGGGAGGGGTCTGCAAGTTGAAATCTATCAATTAAGGAGGTCTTATGAAGAGAGCTCTGTGGATCACAGTCGGGGTGTTGGCCGTCTTGGGGATCGCGGCGTATTCGCTCTTTGCGGGGACGTACAATCAGTTCGTCACCCAACAAGAAGAGATTCGACAGCGTTGGGCCCAAGTAGACAATCAGCTCCAGCGGCGGAGCGACTTGATCCCAAACTTAGTGGAGACGGTGCGGGGCTTCGCCGGTCAAGAGCTCACGATCTTCCGCGAGATCGCTGAAGCTCGGACGAAGTACGGCGGCGCGGTGCAGATCTCTGACAAGATCGCGGCAGCCAACGAATTGGGCAGCGCCCTCGCACGACTCCTGGTGATCGTCGAGAATTATCCGACGCTCAAGTCCGATCAGACGTTTATCAGGCTGATGGACGAGCTGGCGGGCACGGAGAATCGCTTAGCCGTCGAACGAATGCGCTACAACGAGGCCGTGCAGAGTTACAATGCGAATGTCCGGCGGTTCCCCAATAATTTCTTGGCACAGCTCTACGGGTTTCAGACGGCGGCGTACTACGAAGTGCCCCCGGAGGCGAAGGTCGTCCCCACGGTGACGTTCACGCCGCCACCGCCGCCGAAGGCGCCGTAGTTACTTATAGAAATCGCACAGGGGGCAGCGCCACTCCGTGCCGTCGGGGCGTTCGGGGTGGCGCGTGTTGTCTAGGGCTTGCTTGAGCTGATGGTACAGCTCGCACTGGCGGCGAAAGGCCTCTTCTGGGGTCTCGCAATAGTCAAACTGAAAGTATCGGTAGCTACGGCCGAGCCACTTTAAGAGTTTATCGCGCACGTCGTGGTCGTCGCGCCCCAAAAAGCGCGGCTGTCCCCCTTGCACCGTATACAGCAGAAAGACGCCGGGCTGGGGCTGGCGCACCATCTGTTTGATCGTGCGATCGTTCAGTAAGAACGGTCCCCGAATACGCGATCACTCCTTGGGTCTGTTCTGCTGAATTATAAGCGAAGCGGGCTGGGCCGCGCAAATCTCTTGGAGTTTGCGGGCAGGATCGTATCTGTTATAATATAAAAAGCCGGGATGTGGCGCAGCCTGGTAGCGCACACGCTTGGGGTGCGTGTGGTCGTGGGTTCAAATCCCGCCATCCCGACCATTCTTGTCCGCCCCTCGTGGGGAGACCCTTCGGTGATGGCGGCCCTGCCCGCTACGCACACTCAGAAAGTCTTAGATGTCATCAATGAAGCTTATCCCCAATTCATAGACGGGGGCAACGTCCTCCAGACGGGGCTCGATAACATGGGCGCGATCTTCCACCCGGCTCTGACGATCCTCAACGCCGGCTGGATCGAGTCCACCAAGGGGAATTTTCAGTTCTATATTGACGGGGTGACACCTTCGACCGCGCGGGTGCTCGAAGTCTTAGACCGCGAGCGGGTCACCATCGCCGCAGCCCTAGGGATTCGCGCCACGACAGCCCTCGACTGGCTGAAGATGGCCTACGATGCCAAGGGTGAAAACCTCTACGAAGCGATCCACGCCAACCCCGGCTACTATGGGATCATGGCCCCTCCACGCTTGGAGCATCGCTATATCTTCGAAGACGTGCCCATGAGCCTCGTGCCCATCGCCGCGCTGGGGAAGCGCTACGGCGTGGAGACCAGGGCTATCGAGAGCATCATTCATCTGGCGTGTATCATCCATCGCACGGACTACTGGCGGCGCGGGCGCACCCTCGAGAAACTCGGCATTGAACATTTCAGCGTCAGCGAGCTGACGCGCTACGTCAATGAGGGCGTGTTGCCCTAGAAGGGCCACAGCCTGGGGATCACGAGCATCGCCACGACCCACACGAGAATGTTGAGCACGACCCCGACGCGCAGATAGTCCGAAAATCTATACCCGCCCGGCCCAAAGACAAGTGTATTTGATTGATGCCCTATCGGCGTCATGAAGCTCGACGAGGCTGCGACGGCCACCCCCATCAGGAACGGATAGGGGCTGACTCCCAATTGCGCAGCGAGCGAAATAGCAATCGGCGCCAAAAGCACGGCAGCAGCGGCATTCGAGAGGATCTCTGTGATCAGCGACGTGAACGCCATCAGCACCCCCAAGACAAACAACGGGCCGAATGAGCCGATCCCCTTCAAGATGAATTCAGCCAGCAGTTGCGCGGCCCCTGTCCTCTCCAGGGCGATCCCCGCGGGGATCATCCCCGCCAAGAGAAAGATCACCATCCAATCTATAGATTCATACGCCTCTTCGAGCGTGAGGCAGCGCGTGAGCACCATGAGCACAGCCCCTAAAGTCCCCGCAACGCTGATATGCAACACGCCCAAGCCGGCAAGGGCAAGGACTCCCGCAAAGATCAGCACCGTCACTGGGGCTTTCTCGGTGCGCAACGCTTGGAACGCTAACGGGCTCATCAAGATGAAATTCTCCCTGGGAATCTGGGCAAGACGCTGCTCTGGTCCTTGAAGCAACAACGTATCCCCAAACTGCAACGGGATTTGCGAAAGCTGCCCCCGCAGGAGCGTCCCGTGGCGCGCGATCGCCAGCACCGCTAAACCGTAGCGATTGTGAAAATCGAGCTCAGCCAATGTCTTTCCGATGAAGGCCGCGTGGGGGGCGAGCGTCGCCTCTACGCGCTTGATCTCCTCGGACTTGTGCCAGGGATGGGTGTACTCGACTTCGGGGCGGATCTCCAATCCGAATTCGTCTTTCAGTTTGAAGATCTCTTCGGCTTTGCCGCTCACAATGAGCACATCGTTGGCCTGGAGGCTCGCCCAGCCCCAGATGTCGAAAATCTGTCTCTTCCCTCGGCGGATCTCGATGATCTCAATCCCTCGCTCGCGCCAGCCCAGCTCATGGGGCCGTTGGCTGATGAGTTTAGAACCCGTGGGGATAACTAACTCCGTCAGAAAATATTTGGGCATGGAGTCGGTGATCTCTTCGCGGCGGCGGGCAGGGATGAGCCAGCGCCCGATCAAGACCATATACAGCACGCCCGCCCCAACCACCGCCAGACCAATGGGAGCAAACTCGAACAGCTCGAAAGGGCGCAGGCCGTTCTGAACCGCGATCGTGCTCACGAGAATATTAGGCGGCGTTCCGATGAGGGTGCAGAGCCCACCCATCATGGAGCCGTACGCCAGGGGGATGAGCAATTTGGAGGGGCTGATCGCGCTCTCGTGAGCGAGCGTCATCACCACCGGCAAGAGGATCGCGACAGCCCCAACGTTGTTGATGAACGCCGACAGGGCCGCAACCGTCAACATCATCACGAGAGTGAGCGCCCACTCGCGATGCCCGGCAAGAGCCCGCATCGCGCGCCCAATGAAAGAAGCGATCCCCGTCCGAGCCGCAGCGGCGCTCATCACGAACATCGCCCCAACGGTGATGACGGCGGGGTTGCTGAAACCGCTGAAAGCTTCACTCGTGCTCACCAGCCCCGTGAGGGCTAAGGCCAAGAGCACCAGCATCGAGACGAGATCCGCACGGATGCGCTCGCTGAGAAAGAGCACGAGCGCTATGCCAAGAATAGCGAACAGAAGAGCAATCTCCATCAGGAGCATTATAGCGTTCGTGGCAAGGCACGTCAATGAAATCGCTTCATCAAGAGTGGGGTCAGCAGTGCCAGCACCAAGACCGTAATCACTGTCACTCCCAAGATCGAAGGCGTCGGGGCTAAGCCTGCGAGTATGATAGAGAACTCGCCGCGCGGGATCAGCGCTACCCCCAAGCGCCACGAGGCATTCTTGCTCAATCTCACAAGTCGTCCAATCATCCAGCCCGTGCCCAGCTTCCCCCACACGGCGACAAGAATCACAAGAAAGCTTGCCAAGAGCATGTGAGACACGTGGGAGAGATCCATGAGTAAGCCGAACGAGACGAAGAAGATCGCGGCGAAGAGATCGCGAAACGGCACTATCACGCGCTCGACGCGCTCGCGAAATTCCCTCTCAGGCAAGATAAACCCCGTGAGAAAAGCCCCCACAGCCCCAGAGAGCCCTAGCCATTCGGCCATCGCTGCGAGTAAGAGTATCAGCGCCAGCACAAGCAATAAAAAGACCTCAATAGATTCGTGAGCCAACAGGCGAGACAGCCATGCCCGCAGCCCAATAGCAGCAAGCACAGCCACACCAAAGAACCCAACTGTTTTTAAGAAGACCAAGAGCACCTCGCCCGCTTGCAGGCCGCCGACATGAACAAGCCCGGTCAGCACAGATAGATACAGGGCAATAAAAATGTCCTCAAAGACCAAGACCCCCAGAACATATTCGGTTTCCGGGTTGGCGGCTCGCCGAAATTCGATGATATTGCGAGCAACAATAGCGGAGCTGCTGATATAGACCGCCCCCCCCAGGATGAGCGCCTCAAGAAGATTGAGCCCGATGGCCAGCCCAACAAGAATGCCCACGGGTAGATTGATCAGCACGTCCAGCGCGCCGGCCAGCACCAGCCGTCGGCCTCCGTGGCGGAGCCGCTCCGGCGAGAACTCCAGCCCAATCATAAATAGCAAGAGCATCACGCCCAACTGCGCCATGAAGTCTATCAGGGGAGAGTGCTCGACGAATGCCTGCAAGCCTAGACCCGCGAGAATGAAGACGGGCACGCTCGACTGCTTGACACGATGCGCCAGAAGCGCCCCAAGATATAGGACTAAGAGTATCAAACCAAGTTGGAAGAGCATCGTCAGCGCAGGGCGAAGCGTTGCTTGAACTGGTCAATTTGGGATTGCTCGCCGACGACCACGACGGTGTCCCCAGCGTCAATGGGCGTGTCGGGGCCAGGATTGAGGATTTTCTTTGTCGGCCCAAAGAGGGCGATGATCGTGGCGCCGGTGAGCTTGCGGACTCTGTTCTCTTGGATGGTCTTGCCCGCCAGCGGAGAGTGTGCAGGGACCTTGAGCCACTCGATGGTCAGCTCTTTCATCACCAGTCGCGCCGTATCTTGAACGTCGGGCTGAAAGTGAGTCCCGATCAAGATGGCGCCCAGCTCGCGGGCTTCGGTGTCGCTCAGCTCGATGACGGATTCTGGGGTCTCTTGAGCGGGGAGAAAGCGATAGATTTCGCGGCGCCCGGTCTTGTGAATAATGACGCAGATCGTTTCCCCCTCTGCGGTCTCGAACGAGAACTTCATGCCGATGCCGGGAAGCTCGACCTCACGGACTTCCATAGAATTCCTTTCTAGCTTTTGTGTGCTCGATGGAGTATACTCCAATCAAATGACCCCTTACAAATGGCTCGGCGAGCAGCTTGAAGGCCCCTACTCCCTGCGCCAGAAGATCGGCCTTGTGCTCGGATTGGTTATATTTTTTATAGGGATCTTTCTTCCCCCGGTCGGCGGCCTCTCCCTCGCGGCGCAGCGCGTGGCCACAGTCGCGTTGGTCATGGCCATCTGGTGGGTGAGCGAAGCGATCTCGCTCTACGTGACGGCTCTGCTCCCTCTCGTGCTCTTTCCCCTCTTGAATGTGCTCTCCATCAAAGACGTCGCCGCATCCTATGCCGAACCCACGATCTTTCTCTTCATGGGAGGCTTCTTTCTCGCTATGGCCATGCAGCGATGGGGACTGCATCATCGCATATCTTTGCACATCATCAAGATCGTCGGGGCCAGCCCGCGGCGGCTCCTGCTGGGGTTCATGGTCGCCACGGCGTTCATCTCCATGTGGGTCTCCAACACCGCCACAACGATGATGATCTTCCCCATTGGCTTAGCCCTTATCAGCAAGCTCGATCCTGCAGCTTTAGAAAGCAACCATCAACGACAGAGCAGCTTTGGCACGATCTTGATGTTGAGCATCGCCTACGCGGCGAGC
>JAILZC010000072.1 GCA_023512665.1 Candidatus Bipolaricaulota bacterium
GGGGCACAGCGGTCATGGTGATCTCGGGGTTGATGCTCTGGTTTCACAGGATCGCCTTGGCGTATCTGCCCAAATATATCTTCGATGTCGCTCTGCAAGCCCATTCGGGTGAGGCGCTCTTGGCTATTTTGGCACTCATTACGTGGCACATGTACCACGCGCATCTCAACCCCGACGTCTTCCCTATGAATATGACGATCTTCACTGGGAAGATCTCCAAGAAGCGCATGATGGAGGAGCACCCGTTGGAGTACGAGCAGATCATGCGCGAGCGCGCGAGGGCTGATAGACTATGAGACGTCGCTGGCTCGTGCTCTCTATCGTCATAGTAGCGATACTCCTTTGGCTGGCCTGGGCCGGGGCACGTGCCACCGATCAGCCGAGTTTTTGCGCGTCCTGTCACTTCATGAAGCCGTTCTATGAGAACTGGGCCAGCTCCAGCCATGCTCGAGTCAACTGTATTGACTGCCACTACGAGCATGGTCTTAGCGGGTACATCGCGGGGAAGATTCGCTTGCTCGGCGAGATGATGCGCTACTGGGTCGGTGCGTATAACGTGCGGCCGCACTCCCGCGTGAGCGATCGGAACTGCTTGAGCTGCCACGAAGAGAAAGCCATCGAGCCCATAACAGCCTATCGCAAGAAGATCCCATTCAGCCACACTAAACACTATGGGGTTGCCGTCCGTGGGATCTCTCTCACGTGCACGACGTGCCACTCCCAGCTCGTGCAGGGCGATCACCTCGCTGTGGACGAAAGCGCTTGCAAGATCTGCCACTTCACGGGAGTGGCTCGCGGGCAGGCCCTGGGAGACTGTTACAGCTGCCACGGCCCGCCCAAAGACCAGATTCTCATCCGTGGGGTCGTCTTCAATCATTCGACGTATCTCAAGAGTGGGGTCGAGTGCCTGACGTGCCATGTGCACGTCACCCGCGGCACCGGCGATGTCCCTCGTGAGAAGTGCTTCTCGTGTCACGTTGAACGCTCTGAAGAGTACGGCAAGCCCGAGCTCATCCATCGCACCCACGTGACCGAGGAGCACTTCAAGTGCTCCGACTGTCACTCTGAGATATCGCACGGGAAGTTCGAGCTGGCTCAAGCCCTCTCGCCCGAGTGCGCGAGCTGTCATGGCGGACGCCACTCCGTCCAAGAGCAGATCTATATGGGGACCGGAGGATCGGGCGTTGACCCCATGCCTGACCCAATGTTTCTCTCAGGGGTAACCTGCGCGGGGTGCCATCAGAGCCGCACCCCCACAGCAACCATTGCTCAACCCCAAGCGTGCGTCACCTGTCACGGACCCGGCTATGATCGCCTCATGCACCAATGGCAACACGTCGTCTCCCAGAAGCTCTCTGAGCTCCGCGAGCAACTCTCCCAGATCGAGCAACAATTCAGTCAAATTCAGAATGAACATTCCCTAGCTTCTCTGTACGCAGAAGCCAAGAAGAATATAGAACTCATTCAAGAAGACCGCAGTGTGGGGGTGCACAATATTCTCTACGTGAGCGCGCTGCTGCGCCGCAGTGCCGAGAACATCGCCCGTATGAGAGCCTGGCGCGAGCAAAGGGAATACGCCCCAGAAAGACCGTTGCACGCCGGAGAGCCCTTTGGGTGCGCCCGATGCCATGTGGGAGTAGAGTTGCTCACATTGGGGCCAACCCAGACGGCTTCGCATAAAGCGCACCTCAAGAGCGCTGACTGCAACGTCTGTCATGCCGTCCAGCCTGCAGAGCACGGCCAGACGTTCGCTACGGCCAGAGACTGCACGCAGTGCCATCCCCCTGCCGCGCGCATGGCCCAGTTAGAATCAAAAGACTGTTTGCAATGTCACGAAGCACAGCTCCCTGCACGCTCTGAAAAAGCGCACTTCCCCCATGAAACTCATATCGCTCTCTGGGTGCGCTGCGAAGCCTGCCACGAGAGAGTCACCCAGATGGAGCACTTAGAGTTTCTGCGCTACGAGCAAAGGACACCCAAGCCCAGCCATGCCTTCTGCGCTACATGCCATCCCACCGATATAGCGAGCACCTGCTCCAAGTGTCACTTGCAGTTTTAGCCCGGTTGCAGCACCCACCCTCTACGAGTACACTCTAGACCAAATGCGCCGAATAGCTATAGCCCTGCTCGTAGCGAGTGTGCTCGGTTCCGCCCAGCAGCCCCTTGTGATGCTAGAGCACTTAGCAATCTCGCTCTGGCCGGAGTACGATGACCCGCGACTGTTAGTAATCTATCGTGGGGAGCTAGCCCAAGACCCCCCGGGCCCTCTGCTCCTTACCCTCCCAAGGACAGCACACGTGCACGCCGTCGCCTATGTGGGTTCTGGGGGGCGTTTGCTCACAGCTGACTGGCAGCTCCTGCCCTCTGAGAACTCAGAGAAAATTCTGCTCTTCACCCCGCGCACGCGGCTCTTCCAACTCGAATACTATGACGACGTGCTCGGCACTGCTCCAGAGAGAGAGTTTGTCTTTCGGTTCTTTTCGGATCGCTATGACGTGAAAAATCTTGAGATCGAGGTGCAACAGCCACTACGGGCGAAAGACTTTCAGGGGAGCCCGGCGCTGGAGCCGCAGGGCACCGACGTCCGCGGCTTCAGCTACTTTGGCCGAAGAGTCGGCTCCGTCCCCACGGGCACGGTGATCGAGCAGCGCGTCAGCTACAGAAAAACTGATAATGAGCCGTCGCTGCGCCCAGCGGGGATCCCCTGGATCCCTATCGCGGTAGGAGGAGCAGGATTGGCTCTCATAGCTGTTGTCAGTCTGGTATGGTTGCGCCGCCGGCGGCTTGCGCCGAGCGGAGCACGAACGCACTTCTGCGCCCGCTGCGGCTATCGCTTTCGTGCCGATGAGCAGTTCTGCCCCCAGTGCGGGCAGCGTCGCGCGCTGTGACAGGAGTCAATTTCTCCCTTGATCTACCCCAGCTTCCAAGGTGAGCACGCTCATAACAGCCTCCCCCACCGGTGAGTAAGCTATGACCGTATGGCAAGAATGCAAGAACTGGCTCGTTGGCTCAGTTCTCTGGAGCCGGCCGCGCGCGAGGCCGTGATGGCCCAGGCTCACGGTGTGGCTCTCCCGCCCGAGACGGAGGTCTATGCCCAGGGCGATCCGGTTGAGGGGATGTATATAGTTTTAGAGGGCGTAGTGAAGGAGCTTGCAGCCGAAGAGGGCTGTCTGCGGCTGGTGCGGCTGGTTGGCCCCGGCGAGGTGCTGGGAGCCGGCGAGCTGTTCAGCGAGACGGTGCAAACCATGTCCGCGGTGACAGTGCGCCCGACGCGGCTCGCTTGGCTGAGCCAACCTGACCTCCACGAGATCTTCGCGAGGCATCCGAGCGCCTTGCTCTGGGTGATGCAGCAGTTCTCGACCCAGTTGGGAGAGCTGCGCAGTGCGCTCGTCGAGACGGTCTATGTCGAGAGCGCCGCACGGCTCACCCGCAAGCTCGTTTCGATTGCCGAACGCTTTGGCGAGCGTACCCCCCACGGCGTGCTCATTGACATAAAACTCTCGCGCGACGAGTGGGCAGCGCTGGCAGGCATGGCCCCGGAGACCGTCAGCCGGGTGCTGCACGACCTAGAACGCCGCGGCTGGATCGCCCTCGAAGGCCGACGGATTCGCCTTTTAGAAGAAGAGAAGCTCCGTGTTCACGTCTAAGGTCTTGACAGAGCTCAACCAGTTGCATGATGGCCCGCAAAATGACTATAATTGAAGTGTTATGGCCCAGAAGCGCGTGGCGATTCAGACGGAGCGTCCCAAGAGCCCGCCGATCTGTGGGGTCGAGGGCTGTGCGGGGTGTTCGTGGATCTTCACCGGGCTGGAGAGAGAAGGCCAGCAAGAGCTGCGCAGGTTGATGCGGTCGGTCGAGTACGGTGAAGACGAAGCGATCTTTCATGAGGGGACGCCGGCGTTTGGGTTCTTTATCATCTGTAGTGGGAAGGCCAAGCTGATCAAGCAAGGGCCAGCGGGCAAGCGCCAGATCCTCAAGATCGTTGGGCCGGGAGAGCTGTTAGGAGAAGAGAATCTCTTCGACGGCGGGACGCACACAGCCTCAGCGCGCACGATTGAGCCGACGCGAGCGCGCTTCATCAAGCGCGAGGATTTTTTGGATTTTCTGGTGCGCCATCCCATGATCGCGCTGCAGCTTGCCGAGAAGGTCGCTCGCGAGCTGCAGGGCTTCCAAGCGAAGCTCATCGAGACGGCCTATGAGGGGTGTCGGGCGCGCTTGGCGCGCCTGTTGCTTGCTCTTGCTGAGAAATACGGGACAGTTGAGGGAGCGATCCACGCGCACATCAGCCGCACGGACTTGGCCGAGATGGCCGGGATCTCCACAGAGACGGCCATTCGGACTCTTGGGGAGTTTGAAGAGCGCGGGCTGATCTCGCTGAAGCGGCGCAAGATCGCGATTTTAGACCGGCCGGGCTTGGAAGAGGTAGCCGCGCCCTTGGCGGCAGAACCTATTGAGAATTTGCTGTGAGGAGCTTGCAATGTTCAAGAGGATCTTAGTCCCCACCGACGTGTCGCGCGGCGTGGAGAAGGCGATCAACTGCGCGACGACGATCGCGTTGGCATTTGAGGCCAAGATCTATCTGCTCTTTGTGGCCGAGCCGCCCGCGTTGCTCTTTGAGTATGCGAACATTGCCGAAAAGAATATCCTGGAAGCGCTTCATCAGGAGGGCCAACGGATCTTAGAGAAGACTGCTGATGTGATTCGCAAGTCCGGGGTTGAGGAGGTCGAGACAGTGCTGAAGACGGGCACACCGGCCAAGGCGATCTTGGACTTCGTGGACGAAGCGAAGGTTGATCTCATTGTGATGGGGACGCACGGGCGGCGGGGCTTGGATCGAGTGCTCTTGGGCAGTGTGACGGAAGAAGTCGTGCGGTTATCACGGGTTCCCGTGATGACGGTGCGTATGGGGCCATGACCGTGAATTCACCCTCACCCCCGTCCCCTCTCCCCTTGGAGGGAGAGGGGAGCCAGAGGGATGAGGGGCTGAAAATTACTTTGGGCGCTTAGCTCAGTGGGAGAGCGTCCGCCTTACACGCGGAAGGCCAGAGGTTCGAATCCTCTAGCGCCCACCAAGAAGAGCAAAAGCTGCTTGCAGCGGATGAATGCAAGGAAGTTCAGATTGTGCAGGAAATCTATGGCTGAATGTAGCTTTTGTAAAATTATTGCAGGGGAATTGCCCTCACATAAAATTTATGAAAATGAAAACGTTTTAGCTTTTGCTCCGCTCCAAGAGCATATCATCGCGCGAGGACACATGCTCATAATCCCTAAAACGCACTATGCTGATATTTATGATATTCCAAACGCGGAATTACACCGCCTCATGGGGGCTATCAAAATTATCTCGCAAAAACTCAAAGAGCAATATCATGCCGATGGGGTTAATATCCTCCATGCCAGTGGTAAAGTGGCCCAGCAATCAATCTTGCATTTCCATATTCATCTGATACCGAGATACCACAATGATGGGTTAGATCTCTGGCCAAATACTGGATACAGAGAGGGGAATTTCCCTGACGTCTACAGAGAAATAGCTCGTTTATTCTGACAGCGCGCTTTTCAACTTCTTCTGTTGCTAACGCTCCTCAACACTGTGGGGGCCGGATGCTCAAGCATCCGGCTCAGCAGGTGGAAGCCCGCTGAAGCGGGCTTTAGGAGCGTGCTTGAGCACGCTTGCATCTGCTGAGCCGGCGGATTCATCCGCCGGCAGAACGAGGCGCAGGGACCGGGACCACACTTGAACTTGATCTTAAAACCTGGTAATTTAGAGCCGTCCGTGGGGCCGTAGCTAAGCTGGGAGAGCGCCCGCTTTGCAAGCGGGAGGTCGGCGGTTCGACTC
>JAILZC010000073.1 GCA_023512665.1 Candidatus Bipolaricaulota bacterium
GAATTTATACGAATGCTTATTTTTACAGAATAAAATAACACGAATGAATTTATATAGTAGCTTTATAAATACGATCTTTTGCTTTTACAAAAATTCCTTGACAAAGTGAAAATTTTTTGCTACCATACCCCCATCTTTGTACTAGAGGAGAGCGGTTACGATGAGCAAGCAGATCGAACACGTTTTGAAGGCCGTGAAAGACAACAATATCAGCTTCATTCGGCTGCAGTTTACGGATATTTTTGGGATTCCCAAAAACGTCGAGATCCCCGCGGGGAAGCTCCAGTCTGCTCTGGAGAAGGGCATCGCGTTCGACGGCTCCTCTATCGAGGGGTTCATGCGCATCTCCGAATCGGATATGTACTTGCAACCCGATCCAACTACCTTTGCGATCTATCCCTGGACGATGGACTCAGGCGAAGCGCGCACCGCCCGCATCATCTGCGATGTCCTGCTCCCCGACGGACGCCCCTTTTCGGGCGATCCGCGCTATGCCCTCAAGCGCGCCATCGCTGAAGCCGAAAAGCTCGGCTACACAATGTACGCCGGCGCTGAAGCCGAGTTCTTCCTCTTCCGCCGCACCCCCGACGGCCAGGCCTCGCTGGAGCTCCACGACCGTGGGGCATATTTCGATCTCAACCCTCTCGACCGAGGGGAAGAAGCGCGCGCGGACATCGTCGTCGCGCTGGAGCAGATGGGCTTCGAGGTCGAAGCCGCCCATCACGAAGTCGCCCCCAGCCAGCACGAGATAGATTTTCGCTATGCCGACGTGCTGCGCACCGCTGATAATATCGTGACATTCCGCTTTGTCGTCAAAACGATCGCTATGAGACACGGACTCCATGCGACGTTCATGCCCAAGCCCGTCGCCGGCATCAACGGCAGCGGGATGCACACGCATATCTCGCTGTGGCGCGGCGCTCAGAATGCTTTTTACGAACCCAAAGACCCCTACGGGCTGAGCGAGGTCGCCAAGGGCTTCTTAGCCGGAATTATTGACCACATCGGGGCGATCACGGCCCTCGCCAATCCGTTAGTCAATTCCTATAAGCGCCTGGTGCCGGGCTACGAGGCCCCGGTCAATATCAGTTGGGCGCGCATCAACCGCTCGGCGCTCATTCGGGTTCCCGCGAGCAACACTCCCGAGACTTCCACGCGCATCGAGCTGCGCAGCCCCGACCCCTCGTGCAACCCGTACTTAGCCTATGCGGCGATCCTGGTGAGCGGGCTCGATGGAATCAAGCGCAAGCTCGTGCCTCCCGATCCCGTCGAAGAGAATATCTATGAACTCACGGAAGAGCAGCGCGAGGAGCGGGGCATTGGCTCGCTGCCGGGGAACTTAGACGAGGCACTCGCCGCGCTCAAACAAGACAGAGTTGTCACGGCTGCGCTTGGCGAGCATATATTAGAGAAATATCTTGAGGCCAAGGAGTGCGAGCTGCGCGACTATCGTCTTGTGGTGACGCCCTGGGAGATCGAGCGATACTTGGAGGATTATTAAGGTCTTGCCGACCAAGGCTCGATCGAGCCCACGATAAACCAAGGGATGTGCGCATCTGAGTATCCTGAGCCAGTGCCAGGGTGAGACGCTTCACAGCTTGTGATTCACTCAGGGGGCGCTACGACCTCGATTTTGATGCGGTCCGGATCTTCAAAGTATACAGCATAATGATCTGATCCTCCGGCGTATGGGTGTCGATCTTTGTAAAGAATGTTGATGCCCTTCGCCTCAAGTTTACGTGTGAGGTCGTCAACCTGAGCTCTCGACGCTCCGTGAAAAGCAATATGGTTCAATCCGGTACGACGGCGATGATAAGGAATGTCAAGAAAACGCGCCTCGGTCTGAACGAAGACCAGGTACGTATGTCCTCGCCGGAAGCTTATCCCGCGATCCCAACGTTGATATTCTTGATACCCTAACTCGGCAAGAAACCAGCTCCAAAACGAAATGGAGCGCTCAAGATCAGAGACGTTGATCTCAATGTGATGGAGAAGCCCCAAAAGTTCATCTGAACGGTTCATGAGCATATTCTCAAAGCTGGGTCCCCTTGCTTGCTGCATACAGCGCCACGGGATTCCCCGCCGGGTCCGCCACAAACGCGAAGCGCTCCCCCCACGGGTACTCCCGCGGTTCCTGCAGGACGGGCACGCCCTGGGCGCGCAGCGCGCCTACCCACTTGTCCACGTCGTCCACACGCACAATGATCACCGCATTGGCTCCGCCCGCCGGCGGCTCATCGCCGGGAAAAGCCTCGCGGTGCGCCGAACGGCTACACAGCGCAATGCGGCCATCCAGCTCGCAGTAATCCCCCTCCCGGAAGGTAACCTTCAAGCCCAACGCGTCCCGGTAGAAGGCCAGGCAGGGCTCGATGTCGTCCACTAAGGCGCAGACCAGCACTGCTCGAGCCGTCATAGTTCCTACGCCTCCTTTCTACAAACTTTTGGCATAGTTCGACTCATGTTGGGTAGATTGCGCCTAACGACTCTGAAAGCGCGTCCTCGAGCATGTTGAGAAGGCGGGGAAGGTTAGCCGTGGGCTCCAACGCGACCGACACGTGACCACGCGCAATTGGGAACACACATTGAAAGAAGTTGCCGTAGCGAATCACAATATAGCGAAGACCTCCGCAGTCAATGTTGCCTCGTTGTTGGAGGAGCGTCAGCACAGTTGGATTCACCAAGAGTTCCTCGTACCGATCCGATTCGCCAGCACTAGCACCCATTAAGCCAGGTCGTTCACGGTAACGAAGTAGATCGTCGCGGTATACCGCGACATAGCGTACCTCGGGACTCAACGCCAGGCAACGCTCGATGATAGCATCATGACTCATCATCGTGCAACCTCCTTGCTCAATGGACCTGACAGGCCTCTAAGAGATTACCGTCAAGGTCTTTGAAGGTGAAGTAGGTCACGCCGCCACTCTCGACCACCTCTCCGACGGCCACGCCGCGGTCTCGTAACAAGTGCCATGTCTGACGTGCATTGACGACCGAAAAGATTGGAAGAGTCTTAGCATGATCGTCCTCCGGGCACAGGGTCTCCCCAGGCTTCAGCTCCCACAGGGTCAGGCTTGTGGTGCCACCAAGCCCGAACACAGCAAGCCGTTCGGCAGGGTCAAAGTATGGATCGGGGAAGTCAAGCTTCTCCTGGTACCAAGTCTTGGCCAAACGGACATCTCGAACGCGCAAGAGCACCGTATCAAGTCCTCGAAATACACCTGCATTGCTCATCGTCCTGTCCTCCTTTGATTCTCGACCATACTCAGCTTCCCAAGCGCAACATCGAGGGCGATTCTGTTACCGGTGGATGTCTGAGATATAGGGGCTATGTTCATAGGCTATCGCCTTTTGGTTTCGTACAGCCGAGAGATCTTCCATTGCCCAGACTCACGGCGCAAGTCAGCAATGGCGAGCGCATCGTTCCGCCACCGGCCTTCCAGAGAGAAGTCCATCGTGTAAGAAGCGAGAGCTTCATACTCAGAACGCGGGATCACGACAATGTTGCTGATGCGCATCGTAGGGGCTCTCCCCCGATAGAGGGAGAACGCCTGCGCGTACCCATCCATGATGGCCTTCTTGTCGAACGCCAGAGGCTCGCTGCTCTGGCTAGGGATGATGAAGATCGCCGTAAAATCTTCGGTCATCCCCGCTTCCATGCGGGCGAGATCATCGAGCGCGAAGCCACGATAGTACTCGTGCAAGAACGCTTCGATCTCTTGTTTGATCGTGTCAAATTGTTGTGTGCTCTTCATGGCGTTATTCCCTAGCCTTCACACCCTCCACAGAGACGCTCACGATGTAGTCCTCGACGGTCTCGCCTTCGCCTAACGCTTCTAAGATCGCTTGGCCAAGGGGGTCTTGAGTATTGGAATCAATACACGTCGAGCCGCCCTTCACCGTGACTCGCACGTCCCGGAAGCCCGCTGCTTTTACCATTCTCTGGTATTCGTCTATGAGGACAGCACCGCCCACACAGCCGACGTAGGCCGCCACGCTCTCCCGAATCCGCTGGGGAAGCTCTTTGCGCAGGGCGATGTCTGAGATAGCCAGCCGACCACCAGGTCGCAGCACACGGTACGCCTCCCGGAAGACCTGCAGTTTGTCCGTAGACAGATTGATGACGCAATTGCTAATGATAACGTCTACGGACTCATCAGCAATCGGAAGGTGCTCTATCTCGCCAAGCCGGAACTCCACATTGGTGAACCCATGCTTTTGTGCGAGCGTCCGAGCCCGTTCGATCATTTCAGGCGTCATGTCCACGCCGATGACGCGCCCCGTAGGGCCGACCTGGCGGGCGGCAAGAAAGCAGTCGAACCCGGCACCTGACCCCAAGTCCAGCACGACCTCGCCGGCCCGCAGGCCGGCGAGAGCCGTAGGATTGCCGCACCCCAACCCCAGATTGGCTTCCTCCGGAGCCTCTGAAAGCTCTTGCTTGGAGTATCCTATGGATTGGGCAAGGGTCTGGGGATCGGGCCCGCATGTCCCGCATCCGCAGCCTCCTGTGGCGATTTGCGCATAGGCTCTCCGAACGGCGTCCCGCTTGTTAGTCTGATTCATAAGAGTAGCGCCTCCTTCTGATCATAAGATCGGCTTCTGCCGCGCTTGCAACCAGTATCCCACAGCGATCATCACCTGGCCCAAGCCCCAGAACAGACGATTTCGAATTCTTGGATTCTCCCAAGAACTTCGCCGTGCCTCCTGGAACAGGCGCTCCTGCTCCGCCCACTTCCAAAGCTCCTTCTGCCGCGCCTCGGCGTACCGCTCCGCGAACAACGGGTTAAACATTATAGACCTCCTTTGGTCTCTTGACATCCGCCCGCCAACCGTCTATACTTCTTACGACGGTTAGAGTATAGCATAAAATATCTAACCTGTCAAGAGGCTTATGATGGTTATGAAGGGAATGCCTGTGGAACGAGAAAAGATGCGAGAACCCTATGTCTTCGAGCTCACCGGGGGGCGGCTCTGTTTGGACTTTGCCAACACCGTGAGCAACCATGCGGGGCCTCACCCCAGGGAGCACCTGCACAGCTACGCCGATCTGGTATCTTGGGGGCACCAAGCGGGCATCCTCTCGGAAGAAGAGGCGCAGCTGCTCCTTCAAGAAGCCGCACGACGCCCTGAAGAGGCTCAGGCTGTGCTGGCGCGCGCTATCGCGCTGCGCGAGGCGATCTATAGAATCTTCTCGGGCATAGCGACGGGGCGGCCGCCGCAGCCGGATGATGTTGATCTCTTGAACGCTGCGCTCTGCGAAGCGTTGAGCCATCTTTGTTGCATTGATTTTACAGATGGCCGGTTCACGTGGGGCTGGAGAGGCCCTCAGAATGCTTTGGAGCGCATCCTCTGGCCGGTGGTCCGCGACGCTGCAGAGCTGCTTACTTCCGGGGATCTGAGCCGGGTGCGCCATTGCGCCGACGACGTCTGTGGCTGGCTCTTCATAGATCGCAGCAAAAACCGCAGCCGCCGCTGGTGCAATATGCAAGTCTGCGGGAACAAAGCCAAGGCTCGCAGACACTACGAGAAGATCCGCAAGCAAAAGCATATCCGCTCCTAGTTCCCCGCGTAGCGCCCCGCGCGCAGCCGCCAGATCTTTGGGAGTTCTTTGCCTAGGGGCTCGAAGCTCTCTCCGCCATCGAGGCTCACAAAGAGCTGCCCCCGCCGCTCTCGGACTTCACCCCCGTAGAACAACACCTCGGGTTGCTCAGGATGCAAGCTCAAGCTATCAGCCGGGCCGTCCTCTGGCAGGCCTTCCCCAATGGGCACAAAGGAGCGCCCTCCATCGTCACTGCGATAGAG
>JAILZC010000074.1 GCA_023512665.1 Candidatus Bipolaricaulota bacterium
GCGCTTCGACGGTTGTCACCTCGGCGCCGTCCACCAGCACGGCAAGTTGCAGGCAGCCGGAGACGGCGCGCCCGTTGACCAGCACCGTGCAGCAGCCGCACAGGCCCTGGCCGCAAGATTCGCGTGCGCCGGTCAGCCCGAATTGCGTTTGCAGCATCTCGATCAGATTGTGATGCGGTTTGACGTCGGCGCTGACGGCTGCGCCGTCTACGAGCTGGCTGATCTCGTAGTTTTGACAATACTGACAGCGAAGATTACAGCCGGCGAAGAAGACTGTGCCTGAGCCGTGCCTGCCGCGCAGCACGCGCTCCTCGCCAAAGTGCGGACCGAACGAACTGACCAAAGCCCAGCGACCGACGTTACATTGGCCGATCTCGTTTTTGAGCCTGTTGGCGCGGCAGACGCGCGGGCAGAGGGTGCACGCCTCTAAGCGCCGGCGCGCCTCTTCGACCCGCTGGCTCAGGAGCCCGCGCTCGTAGAGCTCAAGATAGCTCGGATAGAAAGTGCTCATCTCATCGCTTACGATAGATCTCTCGACGATGCCCAACCGCATGAATCACGACTTCTTCTAAAGGGACGCCACGCTCTCCCTCAGCAACTGCCCGCTTCTGACGCAAGAGCCTCTCACGTACCGACTTTCTCAGCGATAGGCCCTCATCAGGATCGCCAAGCAACTCTATAAGCTTCTGCTCAATTATCATCTCAATCATTTCCTTGAGCTCTGTTGTAGTCATCTCGGACACTTTGGTGGCCATGCCTGAGGCCTCCTCTGCTATCTAAGCTATTGCTAGTTTAGCTTGCTGAGCTTGATTGTTCAATCGCCAAGACTTTAGCTCCGCGAATCTTGCGCGCCTTCAGATCGAGCAACGCTTGGTTCGCCTCTTCTAATCTATAAATTTGAATCTCAGGCTTGATGGGAATCTTCGCGGCTACTTCTAAAAACTCGCGCACGTCACACCGTGTCACATTGGCCACGCTCTTGAGCTCCTTCTCCAACCAAAGATGGGTCGCGTAATCTAACTCTAAGAGCGCGCTCTTGTCTGTGTCTTCTTTGCGGATAGCATTGATGACCAGCCGCCCGCCACGCTCTAAATTCTTCAAAGCTTCGACGACGGGGCGCCAGGCCGGCGTCGTGTCAATGATCGCGTCTACTTTTTCGGGAGACTCTTCGCTGATATCCCCGGCCCACACGGCCCCAAGCTCCCTCGCAAAAGCCCGCTCAGATTCGCTCCGCGCAAAGACGAAGACTTTTGTGCTTGGGTAGAGAAAGCGCACTAATTGTAACACCAAGTGCGCTGAAGCCCCAAAGCCCGTCAGCCCCAACTTCTGCCCATCGTGGAGATTTGTCAACTTCACGGAGCGATAGCCGATCGCCCCGGCGCACAGCAGCGGCGCCGCTTCCACGTCTGAAAAGATCTCAGGGATGGGGTATGCGAAGTCTTCAGAGACGGTCATATACTCGGCGTAGCCGCCGTGGGCGTCGCGCCCGGTCGCACGAAACTCTTTACAGAGATTCTCTTCACCCCGCCGACAGAATGTGCACTGCCCGCACGCCGAGAAGATCCACGCGACCCCGACGCGATCGCCGATCTTGAAAGTCTGTGCCCCTGGGCCGAGAGCAACGACGCGCCCCACGACTTGGTGCCCTAAGATCATGGGCAACTGTGACGGCGGGGTGCGCCCTTCGATCTCGTCGAGTTCGGTGTGGCAGACACCGCACGCTGATATTTTCAGTAAAATCTCGCGCCCTTTGGGGACGGGATCGGGCAGCGTCTGTAATTCTAGTGGGGCTGGGTTCTCCTCAAGCCGACTAAGTTTTTTGAGCACCATCGCCTTCATGGTGCTCTTATTATAGCACGCTAGCAAGAGCCAGGCTCATCGCACAAGGTGCGCTAACGACGATCTCTTGGCTCATCGGAGCGCATTCATCACCTTGACAGCGATCGTTGCCCAAGGTATAGTATCTACTCAAGAGTGTCTACTTCCGAGGTGGGTATATGTCTGCCACAGTGACGACAAAGCAGCTCCGCTACCAAACCAGCTCTATCCTCAAACGCGTGATGGCTGGGGAGCGATTGACGGTAACGCTGCGTGGTAAGCCAGCAGCTGTGCTAGCACCCGTTGAAGGCGAAGAGGGCAAACTCGAAGATCGCTTTGAGCCTCTTGCCTTCGGGCTTTGGAAAGCACGCAAGGACATAGAGGACGTTCAAGCATGGCTCGGCGCAATACGTCATCCTCGCTCCAAGCAGTAATTTTTGACACAGACGTCCTGGTGCACTATGCGCGTGGAGAGAGGCGTGCCGCTGACTTTATACGCTCGGTGCCCTATTCCCTGCGCAAAATCTCTGTTGTAGTGTACATGGAGCTCCTACAAGGAGCGCGTGATCAGCGGGAAATGAACATCCTACGCCGCGACATCCATCGCAACTTCTCTGAGGTACTAGCGGTTCATGAAGCTATTAGCCATCAAGCAACACGTCTTATGGAGCGCCATGCTTTACCTCACGGTTTGCGGGTGGCAGATGCTCTTATTGCTGCGACGGCTTTGGTGCATGGCTTTGACCTTGCTACTGCCGACGAGCGCCACTACCGGCCGATTTTTAAAGCTGAAAGTGTATCGCCCCTGACGATCAAGGGGCAGACGCAAATAGTCGTTTGCATTTAATCCCCGCCGAACTCGCGCTCCAGCTCCTCTTCCCCCTTCTGCCATGCCGTGGCCTACAGCAGCTCCGTGACCTTGTGGGCGTAGTCCGGCCAGTGCATCGCGACATACTTCTCGAGCGTCGTCGCCGCGGCTTGGTTCTTGGTCGTCGCGATGAAATGCGCCAGCTTCCACGGCCCCACGCTCTCGATCAGCTCGTCCAGCACCACCTGCAACACGGCACAGCGCGTCGCCCGCTCGCCGCACTCCGTCATCACGCACGTCGTCTGCTCGAGAATCTCCTCTTCGCTCCAGCGGCGCGTCATCATCGTCTACCCTCCTTTCAAGGCACCCTCACTCTAGCTCACCAAAAGAGAAAAGACGCTGAGGAACATCAGCGTCTTTATTGATCTTTGTCACACTCTATTCGCGCTCGATCTCGATCTTCAAAAAGTGCGTGGCGCACGAGATGCACGGGTCATAGTTGCGAATGGCTTGCTCGCACTTCCACGTCAGCTGATCCTTCGAGAGATTGATATTCTTGGGGACGAAGTGCCACAGATCGCTCTCGATAGTCTTTTGATTCTGCGATGTCGGCGGGACGATCTTGGCGTCCAAGATCGTGCCCTGATCGTCAATGCGATAGCGATGGTAGAGAATGCCCCGGGGGGCTTCGGTGCAGCCGCAGCCGACCCCGGCTCGCGGATGGACTTCGACAGAGGGCCTTTCGGGCATCTCGTATTCGCTAATAATTCTGAGGGCTTCTTCGCACGCGTAGAGCGTCTCCACGCTACGCACGATGATGCTCTGGAACGGGTTCTTGCACACAGGGCCGAGGCCCGCGTCTTTGGCAGCTTTCTGCACGGAGCGTGGGAGCTTGTCGAAGTTGATGTTATATCGCGCGAGAGGGCCGACAAAGTAATTTCCCGACCTCTCCCCCAGCCCCTCCCCTAAAGAGGGAGGGGTGCTTCCCCTTCCCTTTAGGGAAGGGGATTGAGGGGGTAGGTCTCTTCTGCGTAACACTGAATGCAGAGCGTTAGAATGCTCAACGTGCTCCTCGACAAAGTACTCTTCGTACTCACGGATCGCGATATCGAGCCCCTTGGTGGAGACGAGCCGCCCCTCGTTGAATGGGTACTCGTCTGGGTGTCGCAGGGCGACGAACTCATAGTCTTGCTCGAAATCTGGGAACTCTAAAGTGCCCGTCCAGAGCGCCAAGTCATACGAGGCGTCGCGAGCCCATTTTAGGTCTTCGACAAGCCCTTGAAGTTCGCGCTTCGTTGGGACTTTGTAAAAGCCCCCGACACGCACGTTGATGGGGTGAATTTCGCGCCCGCCCAAGAACGTGACAAGATCGTTGCCGATCTTCTTGAGTTTGAGGGCTTTTTTGACGAGATCAGAATGATCTTTGGCCATGTGAATGGCGCTCTCGTAGCCCAGAAAGTCTGGAGCGTGGAGCATGGCAACGTGCAAGACATGGCTCTCGATCCACTCGCCGCAATAGATCAATCTGCGGAGCGCCCGGAGCTGCCCGTCTACTTTCACGCCGCAGACATCTTCCATGGCGTGACACGAGCTCATCTGATAGGCGATGGGGCAGATCCCACAAATCCGCGCGGTGATGTCCGGCGCTTCGGTGAAGCTGCGCCCGCGCAAGAACGCCTCAAAGAACCGAGGGGGCTCGAAGATCTTCAGCTTCACGTCAGCGACTTTATTCTCCCTGACCTTGACGTAGAGGGCCCCTTCGCCCTCGACGCGCGCCAGATAGTCCACTCGAATCGTCTTACTGTTTCTGCTCATAAGCCTCGCTCTCCTTTCGGAACGGCTCGGCGTAGGCGTTGAACCCGCGGAACGCTCGCACCAAGTCTTGTTCTTTGACGCCGAGCCGACGCCACCAGGCGCTCAACGAAGAGGTGTTCGGCGTCTCTTTCGGCCCAAAACAGCCGTAGCAGCCGCGATGGTACGCGGGGCAGATCGCACCGCAACCCGCTTGAGTGACCGGGCCCAGACACGGCGTGCCGTGGGCCACCATCACGCACGGCGTCCCGCGCCGCTTGCACTCCACACAGACGCTGTACGTCGGGGTATTGGGCTTGCGCCCGTTCAAGAACGCGTTGATCACTTCGACGAGCTGATATTTGTTGACCGGGCAGCCGCGCAGCTCAAAATCTACTCGGACGTGCTCCGCGATGGGAGTAGATTTCTCTAGGGTACTGATGTACTCAGGCTTGGCGTAGACGATAGAGATAAACTCTTTGACGTCTTTGAAGTTGCGCAGGGCTTGGATGCCGCCGGCCGTCGCGCACGCCCCAATCGTGATTAAGAACTTCGAGACGCGTCGCACTTCTTGGATGCGCTCGGCATCGTGTGGGGTTGTCACTGATCCCTCGACGAGCGAGATATCATAGGGCCCCTTGATGACCGCGCGCGAAGCTTCGGGGAAGTTGGCGATCTCGATAGCGCCCGCGACAGCAAGCAGCTCGTCTTCGCAATCTAAGAGGCTGAGCTGGCAGCCATCACAAGAAGCGAACTTCCACACCGCGACCTTGGGCTTTTTGGGCATATCAGATCTCTCGCTTTCCGAAGATCTCTCTCACTCTATCGAACCGGAAGACCGGGCCGTCCTTGCAAACGAAGTTGGGGCCGTACTGGCAGTGCCCACAGAAACCGATGGCGCACTTCATGTTGCGCTCCATAGAGATATAAATCTGATCGTCCCGGAGGCCGCGCTTCTGCAGCTCTAAGATCGTGAAGCGCATCATGATCTCCGGGCCGCAGACCAGCGCCGTCACGTGATAGGGATCGAACTGCGCCCTGGGGATGAGCGTCGTGACGACCCCGACGTTGCCGTGCCACTCGTCGGGTCTGGCGGCGTCTACAGTGACCTCGACTTGGATGTCAAAGCGTCCGCGCCACTCAGCCAGCTCTTTCTTATAGAGCATATCTCCTGGCGTGCGCGCGCCGTAGAGCAACGCGACGCGCCCGTAGTCCCAACGATGGCTCAAAACGTGATAGATCGCTTGGCGCAACGGCGCCAGTCCCACCCCACCGG